>CAZAUB010000006.1:10053-11556 GCA_964488195.1 uncultured Methylobacter sp.
CTCCATGAGTAGTCTTTTTGCATGCCGTTGGTTTGTAATTTTTTCCAGGTTTTTGGGTGGCTGTACAAAATAAGCGCGCGTTTAATGGCTTCCATCAATGCGCCGGAGCTTGCTTCATTGAAAACAAGGCCCGTTGCGGTGTTATCGTTCAATGTTTCCGGAACGGTGTCGACAACGGTATCAGCCAGTCCACCGGTTTTTCTGACTATGGGGACGGTGCCGTAGCGTTGGCTGTAGATCTGGTTTAAGCCGCAGGGTTCAAAGCGCGATGGCATCAGGAAAATATCTGCGCCCGCTTCAATCAGATGCGCCAGTGTTTCGTCATAACCAATGGTGATCGATATTTTATCAGGGTGGCTTTCGGCAAAATTATGCAAGCGTTGTTCATAGCCCTTGTTGCCGTTGCCGAGTAATACAAATTGCAGCGGGTGAGTCAGCATCTCGGGCAGACATTCCAGTATCAGGTCGATGCCTTTTTGCTCGACCAAACGACTGATCAGTCCGAATACGGGAATATTTTTGTCTACGGGCAGGGATAACTTTTCCTGTAGTGCTGTTTTGTTAAGCAGTTTTTTGTTTAGCGTTAAGCGATTAAAGGGTTGGCTGATGTTGGTATCGGTTTCAGGATTCCAGTGGTCGGCATCTATGCCATTGATAATACCGCTCAGAAAATGTTTTCGGTGACTTAACACGCCTTCCAGGCCATAGCCATAATCGGCGGTTTGTATTTCCTTGGCATAGGTTGGACTTACTGTGGTGATGCGATCGGAATAGATCAGGCCGCCTTTAAGAAATGACAGCATGTCATGAAATTCTATACCCTGCGGATTCCAAAGTTGCCCCGGCAAATTTAAAGAAAGGTAAGTCGTGTTTGGGAATGTTCCCTGATAAGCCATGTTATGTATGGTGAAAACGGTAGCTGGCCGACTGTATTCCAAAGACAGCAGCGCCGGCACCAGTCCGCTTTGCCAGTCGTTGCAGTGGACGATGTCGGGTTTCCAATCCAAATAGCTCCGGTTCATCGCAACTTCTACGGTGACGCGGCAAAATAGGGCGAAGCGTTCAGCGCTGTTCGCCCAGGGCTTGCCGTGTTCATCAACATAGGGATTGCCTGGAACATTAAAAAACTCAGGGGAATCCACCAGCCACACGATTACCCCAGTACCCGGCAGCCGGGTTTCCAGAATATTTACAGCGTAATTATTCACATGGACTGTGCTGAGGTAGCGAACTTCTTCGGTCGTTTTGATGGCCTGATAATTGGGCATGATAATGCGCACATCTTCACCCAGTTCCGCCAAGGCCTTGGGCAGGCTGCCGGAAACATCGGCCAAGCCCCCGGTTTTAATCAGCGGATGGGCTTCACTGGTGACAAAAAGTATTTTTTTCATGTGTTGGTTTTTATCAAAGGGTAATTACTCAGCAGATGATAGCTATGTACGCTGTGCGTACTATTAATGCCGAACACTAAAAGTGTACGCACAGCGTACCCTACGTGACTGT
>CAZAUB010000006.1:11656-20037 GCA_964488195.1 uncultured Methylobacter sp.
TGCAAGGTTTACAACCAAGTCCCGCACAGATTTTCTTGTGGATACGCTCGAACGCTTCCGGTTTGAGGCTCCCCAATGTAACTATGACAGTGTCACGGTTCAGGGAGAACAGCCTTGTGGCTCGTATCCAGCTTATTTTTGGCAATCGGCCTTCAATAATGTCATCGTCATGTAGCAAAATGGCATCATCATGTCCTGCCTGAGAGGTAATAGCTGCAACAAGGAAATCACCAAAAGTATCCGGGGTGGTCAGCAACAACACTGGGCGACGCTTTTGGTGAGTTAGGTCGGAAAATGGAAATGGAATTTGGACGATGTCAGAGCTTTTTAACATCGTTCCAAACCTCGTCATCCTGGTTATCCCAAATGTGTTTCATTACAATTTCTTGTGCGCGTGTTAGGTCAGACATCTCTGCACGATCCGCATTTTTGCAGCTCAGGTATTCAATAAAATGCAGTGCTTCTAGCGCCAAAGATTCCGGTAACGGTTTGGCGACCTCATAAATTTGTTCGGCGATTGACATCGAAACTCTCCTTATCAAATGATGCGAAGTTTAGCTTAATTTCCACGACCTATAGTTTCAAAATCACGGCCCCCAAGGGCGGCAAGGTCAGGCTGATAGAGTGGGGCTGATTCATCCACGCGGTAGGTTCTGACAAAGCCGCGCCATTGCCGACATTACTGCCGTCGTAGTAACCGGAATCGGAATTGAATATTTCCGTGTAAGTGCCTGCCATGGGCACACCGATCCGGTATTGCTCACGAGCTACCGGGGTAAAGTTGAGCACGATGATCAAGTCTTCATGCTCGGTTTTGCGCCGGTAACTGATGATGGATTGTTGCGAATCATGGCAATCAATCCAGTCAAAACCCTGATGATCGAAATCATGCTGGTATAAAGCCGGGTGTTTTTTATAAAGATGATTCAGGTCTTTTACCAAGGATTGCACGCCCTGATGATGCGGGTAGTCCAGCACATACCAGTCCAATGCCTTGTTAGAATTCCATTCTGTACCTTGGCCGAATTCACAGCCCATAAACAGCAGTTTTTTGCCGGGATAGGTGTACATCATGGTGTACAGCAGCCGAAGATTGGCGAAGCGCTGCCACTCATCCCCCGGCATTTTGTTGACCAGGGAGCCTTTGCCATGCACCACTTCATCGTGGGAAAAAGGCAGGCAGAAGTTTTCGGTAAAGGCATAGAGCATACCGAAAGTAAGTTGGTCATGATGATACTTGCGATGTATCGGCTCCTGGCTCATATAGGCCAGAATGTCATGCATCCAGCCCATATTCCATTTCATCGAAAAACCCAAGCCCCCTGTCCAGGTCGGCCGGGTTACCTGCGGCCACGACGTGGATTCTTCAGCCATCATCACGGTGCCGGGGTGCTGATCATGGGTGACGGTATTTAGATCTCTCAGAAAATCTATTGCTTCCAGATTCTCGTTGCCACCATACATATTGGGGATCCAGTCATTATCCTCGCGGGAATAATCCAGATACAGCATCGAGGCGACAGCATCGACCCGCAAACCGTCAAGATGAAACTCCTCCAGCCAGAAAATGGCGCTGGACAGCAGAAAGTTTTTAACTTCATTGCGACCAAAGTTATAAATTAAGGTACCCCAGTCGCGGTGTTCGCCCTTGCGCGGGTCTTCGTGTTCATAAAGCGCACTGCCGTCAAAACGAGCCAGCGCAAAGCTGTCTTTGGGGAAATGCGCGGGCACCCAATCCAGAATCACACCGATACCGTTTTGATGACAGGTGTCGATAAAGTAGCGAAAATCATCCGGTGTGCCGTGACGACTGGTCGGGGCAAAATAACCGGTGGTTTGATAACCCCAGGAAGCATCCAGCGGATGCTCGGTTACCGGCAATAATTCAACATGGGTAAAGCCCATCTCTTTGACATAGTCGACCAGCTGCACAGCCAATTCACGATAATTGAGAAAATTACCCAGATTGTCGCGTCGCCAGGAACCCAGATGAACCTCGTAGATAGACATAGGTTCATGCAGCCAATTGTGGCGGACACGTTCATCCATCCATTGCTGATCTTGCCAGACATAGCTGTTTTCATGGATCACAATGGACGAAGTATTGGGGCGGAACTCAAACTGCTGGCCATAAGGGTCTGTTTTTAACAGGATTTCATGGGTATTGCGGTTTAGTATCTCAAATTTATAATAACAGCCGGCTTGTAAATCCGGCATGAACAGCTCCCAGATGCCGCTGCCGCCCAAGCTGCGCATTGGATTGCAACGTCCGTCCCAGTGATTAAAATCGCCCACCACACTGACACGTCCGGCATTGGGCGCCCAGACCGTAAACAAAACCCCGTCAATACCATCGGCCCTGTGCAGGTGTCCACCCAATTTTTGGTAAATATGCCAGTGTTTGCCTTCGCCGAATAAATGCTGATCAAACTCCGGCAATTGAGTACCGAAATCATACGGGTCATAGTTTTCGTGACTGTAGCCAGACTTATCGATCCAGGACAATTTATAATGTGCTGGCAATTGCTCATTTTCTTCTGCGTTATATTCAAAAAAGTCCGTATCGGGTACTCGGTTTAAAGCAGCGACGTTATGACTAAAACATACCGTTTCTGCATAAGGCAGATACACCTTAACCTGAACATGATTATTCTTGATATGACGACCCAACACCGAAAAAGGGTCATGATGTCTGGCTTCCATGATTTTTATAGCATCTGAATCCAGTGGGTTTATCGCCAGGGATGGTGTGTATGCCGCAAGCCTATCGAGAACAGGCTCGGCGTTAGATTGCTTTTTCACTATGAATAGCCTCGGAGTAGTGGAATAATGGTTGCGGTCAATATTACCAAACACATCAAGAGTTGTCAGTCTATTCCACCATGGAGATGAAAAATGTCAGCATCAAGCACTCAAAAGCATGATCATAATATCAGTCATTTAACTCGTAATACTATTGCATTAATATTGGCCGGCGGTCGCGGTTCACGGTTAATAAATATGACCGATTGGCGCGCCAAGCCAGCGGTGCCTTTTGGCGGCAAGTTTCGGATCATTGATTTTCCGCTGTCGAACTGCATGAATTCGGGTATACGCAAGATAGGCGTTTTGACCCAATATAAGGCAGATTCACTGATCAGGCATATTCAGCAGGGCTGGGGATTTTTGCGCGGCGAATTTGGTGAATATGTCGATTTGATGCCCGCTCAACAACGGCTCGATGAGAATTCCTGGTATCAAGGAACTGCAGATGCGATTTTTCAGAATATCGATATTCTACGCAGCCGCAATCCTGAACATATTTTAGTGCTGGCCGGCGATCATATTTATAAAATGGATTACGGTGCGATGCTTGCCGATCATGTTGAAAAAAATGCCGATTTAACGATAGGCTGTATCGAAGTCTCGTTGCAGGATGCAACGGCTTTTGGCGTGATGGATGTCGATGACAACCGGCGGGTCAGGGCTTTTGTGGAGAAACCGGAGCATCCCCCCCTTATGCCGGGCAGAACGAACACTGCGCTGGCGTCCATGGGGATTTATATTTTCAATGCCGGTTTCCTGTTTGAACAATTGCTTAAAGATGCAGACACCAAAGGTTCAACCCGTGATTTTGGCAAAGATATTATTCCAGCTGTCATCGATAAATATATCGTCAATGCCTATCCATTTTTGGACTTGCAAAGCGGGGAGCAAAGTTACTGGCGCGATGTGGGTACCATCGATGCGTACTGGTCAGCCAATATGGAATTGATTGGGGTCAATCCGGATTTGAATTTATATGATAAAGGCTGGCCTATCTGGACTTATCAGGCGCAAACGCCCCCGGCCAAATTTGTTTTTGATAATGACGAAAGGCGAGGGCAGGCTGTAGATTCGATGGTTTCAGGCGGCTGTGTAATTTCCGGCGCAAAAGTCAGGCATTCCCTGTTGTTTTCGAATGTCCGCGTTAATTCGTACACGACCTTGGAAGATACTATTGTTTTGCCGGAAGTTAATATCGGCCGTCATTGCCGTATTACCAAGGCGATTATAGAAAAAGGCTGTGAAATTCCGGAAGGCACGGTCATCGGTGAAAATAAAGAGGAAGACAAAAGCAGATTCCATGTGAGTCCTGGCGGAGTCGTTTTGGTGACGACAGATATGCTGGGGCAAAAAAGGCATTATGTCAGATAAAAGCAAACTGAAACTGGTCTTGTGCTGGCACATGCATCAGCCGGAATACAGGGATTTGCAAACAGGAGAATTTAAACTGCCGTGGACGTATCTGCATGTTATTAAAGACTATGTGGATATGGTGGCGCATCTGGAAGCCGTGCCTAAGGCCAAGGCAGTCGTGAATTTTGCGCCTATCCTGCTGGAACAAATCGAGGAATATGCCAGGCAAGTCAACGGCTATTTGCATGATCGCATTTCGATCACCGATCCTTTATTGGCGGCACTGGTTGACCCGAGCATTCCTGCCGATCCTGAACAGCGCATGAAACTGGTTAAAGACTGTATGCGGGCGAACCGGGAAAGGCAAATAAACCGTTACCCGACTTTCAAAAGATTGATTGAGATGGCCGATTGGCTTGAACATCATTATGATTCCTTAACTTATGTCAATTCTCAATTTATCAGCGATATTCTGGCTTGGTATCATCTGATTTGGATGGGGGAAACCATAAAGTTAACGGATAGTCGGATAAAACGCCTGATAGAGAAAGGCTCCGGTTATACCCTGCATGACAGGATCGAAATTGTAGAGGTCATTGCCGAGCAACTGACCAGTGTTATCTGTAGATATAAGGCATTAGCCAGAAAAGGGCAGGTTGAGCTTTCTGTGACGCCTTACGCCCATCCTATCATGCCGCTGTTGCTGGACTTGAATTCTACCCGTGAGGCTATGCCGAATGCTCCTTTGCCGGAGTTGGATACTTATCCGGGCGGCGAAGAGCGAGTTTTATGGCATCTTGAAAAGGGTGTGCAGGTTTTTAAGCGCTTATTCGGCTTTAAGCCTAAAGGATGCTGGCCTTCGGAAGGCGGTATCAGTGAGCAGACCTTAAAAATATTGGGCGATTTCGGCTTTGACTGGACGGCAAGCGGCGGTTCTGTGCTGCATAATAGTTTGAATCTCCCTGAAAATGTCAAACAATCAGGAATCCATCATCCTTTCAAGCTTGCAAAAACTGATATAGCCTGTTTTTTTCGGGATGACGGCTTATCCGATCTTATCGGTTTCGAGTATTCAAAATGGCATGCCGATGATGCGGTTGGCGACTTGATCCACCATCTGGAAAATATTGCTATCCATGAATCCGGCGATAAGGTGGTTTCAATTATCATGGATGGCGAAAACGCCTGGGAATATTATCCAGATAATGGTTATCACTTTCTCAGTGCCTTGTATCAACGGTTGGACAGTCATCCGAGTATTGAGTTAACGACTTTCTCGGAATGCCTGCAAGAAAATGTTGAAGTTAAACCGCTCGCTAAAATGGTTGCAGGAAGTTGGGTCTACGGCACTTTTTCGACCTGGATAGGCGATGCGGACAAAAATCGCGGTTGGGATATGCTGGGTGATGTCAAATGGGCATTTGATAAGGCGATTTCAGCCGGCAGATTAACGGATAAACAAGTGCAGCAGGCAGAGCTTCAACTGGCCGTTTGCGAAGGTTCTGACTGGTTCTGGTGGTTTGGCGATTATAATCCTGGGGAAGCGGTCAGTAACTTTGAAAAACAATTCCGGCTTAACTTGGCTAATTTATATAGACTGCTGGGTGAAGAGCCACCCGCTTATTTGGCGATGTCATTTACGCAGGGTTCGGGTACTCCGGTCATGGGCGGCGCAATGCGCCCTGGCGTCGAACTTGCCTAATTGATAGCCCTGTAGGATGTGCTAACGAAGGAAGCCTGTCCTGAGCTTGTCGACGGGCGCATCGTTCGATGGATAAAACATAAACGAGAGACCACTGATGTGAATGACATCTTAAATAAACGCCGCGCCGGCATTCTGTTGCATATTACCTCGTTGCCTGGTGCTGGTAGACAAGGCGATTTGGGGCAGGACGCTTATCATTTTGTCAATTTTTTGCATGATTCCGGGGTTAGTGTATGGCAAGTTTTGCCATTAGGCATGCCCCATGCGGATGGCTCACCTTACCAATGCTTATCTGCTCATGCCGGCAATCCGGCATTAATTGATATTGATGGGTTAGTGAAACTGGGTTGGTTACAATTGTCCGAGCCGTGCGAAGAATGTCAGGGGACTTCCGCGTTCAACAAAAGCTGTTTGGTAGCAAAAGCTTATCATGGTTTTTTAGAGCGTGCCGAACGACGGGATTGGGACGATTTTGCACATTTTTGTCAGGAAAAGGCATTTTGGCTAGATGACTTTGCCTTGTTTGTGGCGCTTAGAAATGAATTTAATCAACAATGCTGGAATCAATGGCCCGAACATTTCAAAGAAAGAGATTTAAAAGCGCTCAGAGAAGCACGTCACCGATTAACATTGGTAATAGAAGGGATTAAATTTGAACAATATGTGTTTTTTCGACAATGGATGGCGTTAAAAACTTATGCTAATGAACATGGCGTACTTTTGTTTGGGGATATTCCTATTTTTGTATCTTATGACAGTTCTGATGTGTGGGCTAATCGCGAGGTTTTTAAACTCGATGAATCAGGCGAAATGTCAGTTGTCGCAGGCGTACCGCCAGATTATTTTTCTGCAACAGGTCAGCGTTGGGGCAACCCGCACTATGATTGGAAATATCTGAAAAAAACCGGGTTTAATTGGTGGATTGAACGAATGGATACTCAGCTTGAGCAGTTTGACATTCTTCGTATTGATCATTTTCGTGGACTGGAAGCGGCATGGGAAATACCTGCCGATGAGCCTACAGCACAGAATGGCCGGTGGGTTAAAGCGCCTGGAAAAGCCTTATTGAATGCGATAAAAGCGCAATTGGGCTCAATTCCTTTGGTGGCTGAAGATTTGGGTATCATTACCGATGAGGTCGAAGTATTAAGAGATGAGTTTGTGTTACCCGGCATGAAGATTTTACAGTTTGCTTTTGGTAGTGGGCCTGATAATCCCTATTTACCAGATCATTATGAAAGGAATTGTGTTGTTTATACCGGAACTCATGATAACGATACAACTGTAGGATGGTCACACAGTATCAATGACTATGATAGAAACTATGCTTACGATTATCTGGGTAACCCGTCAATTTCATTACATTGTGCGCTAATACAAGCCGCATTGGGTTCGGTTGCCAATCTTGCTGTTATTCCTATGCAGGATATCCTTGAACTGGGTTCCGAGGCGCGCATGAATACTCCAGGCACGACGGAAGGAAATTGGAAGTGGCGTTTTCAGTGGGATCAGTTGTCAGATGAACGGGCGGTCAGATTTACGTATCTGGTTAGATTGTTTAATCGTAAATAACTGATGTTGGGAAGGTGATATCCACGAAAGGCACGAAAAGACACGAAAAAATGGATGGGGTGTTGGTACAGAGGAGCTTTTTCGTGCCTGTCGTGGACAGTGCGTAACATCAAGTAAATAATGGGCGACTCTAGCTCGCCCTTGAATAAGTATTAATCGTCGTCTTCACGAATGGTCTGTTTAGGGAGCGGTAGTAAAGGAATATGGTAACCGGCCATGATAGCTCGAATTGCATCTGCTTTGTCCGCGATCAGCTTGTTAAGGGCCTCTTTTCTTGCTTTATCGCCATTACGAACGCCCATCGCCATAGCAAAATCAAACTTCATGTCCGGGGTTGATTTCATCGGAATCATTGCGTAACTGTTTTTTGGGCTTTGAGCTGCGACATAAGCCGCCATTGGTCCCCACAGAATAACCATATCAATCTTCTTCGCTTTAAGATCTTTTTCTATCTGCATAGCCACATTATTTTCATAGTCGCCTGACATCGATTGATAGGGGATGCCTAAGTCGAGTAGACCGTTTTTTTGCATCCAGGTCGTTCCTGGGCCTCGGTCAAACATCGCAATTTTTAATGATTCCTGTTTTTGCAAAGGCAGATCGATTAATTGGGCGGCATCGGTAATGTTGTCCCAACCGCGCCCTTTGGCGATTAACAGCACATAAGTCGACTGGTAGTACGGCGAGGTGGTTAAGGTGAGGTCGTAACCGGCTGGAACGCCCATAATGACGTCACATTTATAGTCGTTGCTGTCCACATCACTGTCTTTTAACGGCGCATTTAAGGTGTTGCGGATAAAACCAATACGTTGGGGAAACCAGGTGTACTCAACAGTCTGTCCAAGTTCTTTGGCAAACAGTTCGGCAATTTTGTTTTCAAAGCCGTCTTTGTTTTTTGTGGAATAAGGCGGATTCAGCGGGTCGGCACAGACCTTGAATTTTTCTT
>CAZAUB010000006.1:20137-22402 GCA_964488195.1 uncultured Methylobacter sp.
TAAAGCTGAATGCGGACAGGAACAGAATGGCGACTAGGTTGTTAAGGTGAGGTAAAGTCCTCATTAAAATCCCCTTGTGTGTATCGAACAATAAGAAGTTGTAGGGGCGACCGGCCGGTCGCCCTACATAAAGAACCAAAAAAAGCCCCGGCTGATAAATCAACCGGGGCTTTTTACACAATCTAAAAAATCAGATCGATTTAGTTACTGGGTAATGCAAATACAGTTAATGTACCGCCCAGTTTAGTGAAAGAGCTTAAGCTTCTGTATGCGCCCACAGCTCCCAAACCTTCTGAGTTTGAGTTTTCTTCCCCAGTGTCAAGACCGGCAGCGATACCGATTCCTGCCCAGCCGCCGATACCGGAAAGAACGCCAACATATTGCTTGCCGCCAAATTCCCAGGTATTAACGTTGCCGATGATGCCGGAAGGTGTTTTGAACTTGTACAGTTCTTTACCTGTTTTAGCGTCAACCGCTTTCAGATAGCCTTCCAGAGTGCCGTAGAATACTACGCCGCCCGCAGTTGCAACTGAACCGGACCAAACAGAGAATTGTTCTTTGTTAGACCAGACGATTTTACCTGTTTTAGCATCATACGCCGTGAACTGACCTAAGTTAGTTGTATTGTCTGGTTTACCAGTCAATACATCCGCACCGGCAGGCATCATGGTTAAAGTGGCACCAACGTAAGGTTGACCTGCTGTGTATGAAACTTCGAATGGTTCGTAGTCCATGCACAAATGGTTACCGGAGATATAGAACAAGCCGGTTTGTGGAGAGTAAGACACCGGCTGTTGGTTTTTTGCTCCTAATGCAGCAGGACATATTCCTTTTGAGTTTACGTCTTCACCATTTTGCTCGGTACTGTATTTAGAGACAACTTGTGGACGACCGGTGTTCATGTCAACGTGTGTTGCCCAGTTAACTGATTTGTCGAATTTTTCAGCGACAAGTAGTTCACCCGTTTCACGATCTAAAGTGTAGCCAAAACCGTTACGGTCGAAATGCACGATAGTTTTGTGCATTTTGCCTTTAACTTCCTGGTCAACCAGGACGGTTTCGTTGATACCGTCATAATCCCACTCATCGTGTGGAGTCATTTGGTAAACCCATTTAACCGCACCTGTGTCAGCGTCACGAGCCCATAATGACATGGACCACTTGTTGTCGCCTGGACGTTGTACCGGGTTCCATGTGGATGGGTTGCCGGATCCGTAATAGATCAGGTTTAATTTAGGGTCGTAACTGGTCCAGCCCCAAGTAGTACCGCCGCCGATTTTCCATTGGTCGCCTTGCCAAGTGCTTATGCTTGAGTCAGGGCCTACCGGAGTCACTTTACCGTCTTTCCAGGTAGTTGTTTTCTTGGCGTCAATCAGCGTGTCTTTGTCTGGACCAATGCTGTAACCTTTCCAGACCAACTCTCCAGTGTTGATGTTATAAGCCGCTAAGAAACCGCGAACACCAAATTCACCACCGGAAATGCCGGTCAAAACTGTATCTTTAACAACTAAAGGTGCGTTTGTGTTGGTCATGCCCAGTTTAGGGTCGCCGTTTTGTACGCTCCAGACACGTTTACCGGTTTTAGCGTCCAACGCAGTTAAAACGGTATCGGATTGTTGTAAGAAGATTTTGCCGTCACCGTAAGCCAAACCACGGTTGACAGTGTCGCAACACATAACCGGAATAGTCACATCAGCATCTTGTGTTGGTGTGAATTCCCAGATTACAGATTGAGTTTTTTGGTCAATTGCGTAAACAGTGTTAGGAAAAGGCGTGTGTATGTAAAGAACATCGTTGACAACCAAAGGGCCGCCTTCATGTCCGCGCAAGACGCCTGTAGAAAAAGACCAGGCTGGTTGCAGAGTCTTCGCATTAGTGGCGTTGATTTCACTTAGTTTGCTGTAACGAGTACCTGCGTAATCACCACCCCAACTTGCCCAGTTGGCTGGGTTTTGGGTGAGTTTTTCAAGATCGCTGTTAGCAGTTGAAACTGCAGGTGCAGCTAATAAAGCAGCCACACTGGAAGCAAGCAGCCAACTTTTCAAAGGCTTCTTCATATTATATTTCTCCTGGTATCCTGTGTGTTGACAGAATAGTGATTATGTTTTTTAGGACTAATATTAGTTTTTAGGGTGGTTTTCATGTTCCATGGAGACAGGAAATTTTCACTCTAGGAGCCTAAATTTAATGATTTTGCCCCAAAAGTCAACTTTTAAAGGTGTTGGTGTAAAGTGATTCCTGTAACGTTTTGATAAAACACAGGGT
>CAZAUB010000007.1:0-19854 GCA_964488195.1 uncultured Methylobacter sp.
GCCGCCCCGGTGATAGAGCCTTCCTGTTCAAACAGCGTTTCAATCTTATCGACGGCGCGCGCCAGCAGTGTTTTGATGGTTGCAAAGCCGCCCTGCCCCCGCTGCCGTTGTTCGGCGATTTTAAATACATGGCGCTCGGCATTTTCAAGCAGGTCGGCAGTCTCGCGGCCTTCGGTATTGAACGCGGAATCTGAAATCTCGGTGCCGACATGAATCAACTGGCGCAGCACCGACCGATCCCTGACGATATTGGCGTAGGTGACGATATTCGCGGCGCTGGGCGTGTCTTTTGCCAGCATGCCTAAATAAGACAACCCGCCTGAATTTTCCAGCTCGCCGATCGCTTCCAACGATTCCGATATGGTAATCACATCAAAAGGAATCTGTTTATCGGCCAGCTGCTCAATGGTCTTGAAAATCAGCCGGTGATCCCGGCGATAAAAATCGCTTTCCACCACCTTGTCCGACACCGAATCCCAGGTTTGATTGTCCAGCATTAAGCCGCCCAACACCGATTGCTCGGCCTGAATGGAATTGGGCGGGATTTTTAAGGAATCCAGCGAATAATCACGATCAAACGAATAATTTTCAGACATGGTTCACAGTGATAAAGGCGTTAATCATAAAAAAGCTTTCAAAACACAGGACAGAGAACGCGGTAAGGCGCATTATTTGTAGGGTGGATTCGCCGTTAGCGAGTGTGGCGGTTTGCTATCGCGAAACCGCCCTACGCGGTACGCGGTCCCTTCCGGTTCCTGCGCTTGCATCGATCACTTCAAATCCCGATAGAAGTTTTCATGCGGCCCAACGGCTTCCAGATAAATCAAGCGAACGCCTTCATCCAGCGTGTAGCCCAGCAAATACACTTGCCCAGCGCTACGAAATTTGAACACTCGTAGAGCCGCCAGATCACCTTTCTTACGCTCCCCGATTTCAGGATTTTGCCTGACCTCATCGACAGCAGAATCCACATCGGAGGCAGTGTTGTCGTGCAGCCTTTTATATTGCCGAGCAAACCGCCTGGTTTGCAGGACTGACCACGTCATGCACGACGACGCCGAGACACGAATGGCTGGCACTGGTCACGCTGTTCGGCCATCGAAGCCAACGACTCTGCCACGAAACTGACAGGTAGATCAGGGTTATCGAGAGCAGCCCGGCCTACCCGTGCCCAAAACTCGATTTGCCCCGCGATGGAGCGATGTTCCAACACCGCGTCTTGCTTGGCTTGATCATATAAATCCTGATTGATCCGTATTGAAGTGCTTGCTGACATTTTGAAACCTCCCGCTTAACTCGCCACATTTGTAGTCATTATAGCCGCGTTATTCGCAAAAGAATATCTCACCTTCTTCGGTGCGAGGGGGCTAACCGAAAAAAATGTCCCTAGTTATTATTGATATGTCAACACTTTTCCTGGCACAAATTCTAGCGGTCTTTCCATAGCCCACAAGCGACAAATAATTATTAATCAAAGTAACTTCGCTCTTACGCGTCACAAACCTGCTGTTTAGATCCATAGGTTCAAAGCGAGCTTTGAACTCCAGCATCCCCATTTTTGGAGTCCAAAGCTTGCTTTGGTCGCTTCAAAGTTGGCTTTGCCTTCATGTATGTAGGTAAGGGGCGTGAGCAGTTGCGACCAAAAAAAGTAAAAATGCTTCGATCTATTAGCAAAGGTATAATTAAATCGCACCCAGTAGACGGTGAGACACAGATTTTTTTATCCCACTTTTGTTGCTGCCTGCCTGACTAATTGCCGAATTTTCAGTGCTGTAAACTTTAAATTAGGAACCCAATGAACATTTTCTTATATATGCATCCAGCAAGATTAATTCATCATTTTATTTTGATGACTACAATCGCATTATTTTGTTATTCGAATAATGCATAGGCTCAGCCAACTGAGATTCATGAATTGAGGCTGGAAGTTGAAACACTTAAAAAACGGGTACAAGAATTGGAATCAGCCAAACCCGTCAAAACCCCTGCGCCACCTACAGAACTTAAAATCCTCAAAGCGCCTGTAGTTCCTAAAACGCCTACAGTAAAAACAACAAAAGTAGCGGGGAGTCCGTGGCATTCTTTGCAGGTGAACTTATCAAAAGCCGAGGTCACGTCACTGTTCGGAAAACCCGGCAAAATCGATAAATGGAAAATGGGCGAGGCATGGTACTTCTCCAACCCTAGAGGCAGCGAAATTGATTTTAACGCCAATAAAATTGTAACCGGTTGGCTGGAACCATAAGCCCAAGGCTTTACAACTCACATCGACAATGGCTGCACCCTAAGTATTCGGTGATGATTACCCATTCCATGCTATTGATTAAGAAAAACGGCTTCGTCAGAATGGCAATGGAATTTATGCAGCGTAAGAAGCAGCTTGGGCTTGCAAAGCGACGCGGTCAATCTTGCCGTTTGCATTCTTCGGTAACAACTCCATAACTATCATGCACCGGGGTACCATATAGCATGGCACAATGGCCGCAATTTTGTGCAGCAGTTGTTCCGATGACACAGGTAAACTTATAGCGGCGAAGGCGAGAATCTGCCCCAGCCCTTCGCCAAGCTTTTGGTAAATGACCGCGCATTCCTTGACGTCGGGCAAGGTGTTAAACGCTGCCTCGATCTCCTCCAGTTCGATGCGATAACCCATGTGCTTGATTTGAAAGTCTGCGCGGCCTTTGAAATGCAGCCAGCCGCGCACATCTTTGCTCACAAGATCACCGGTGCGATAGCCGACATCCGCGTAGAGCGAATGGCGTGGGTTTTGAATAAAAGCCTTGGCTGTGCGCTCGGGATCGTTGTAATAACCAAGACCCACTTGCGGCCCATGCAGAAATAGCTCACCAAAATCGGGGGCTGTCTCGTCTAATGGCAGGATTTCAAAATCGAAATTTTGTGCCAGCAAGCCAAGCGGAGCGAGGTTTTGCATATCCTGGAAGTCGGTAGCGCTGATGGTGTGAGCAGAACAGATGCAGGTGCATTCTGTGGGGCCGTACACGTTTTCCAATTCAGCGCGCCCGCCGAACATACCGTAAAGCTGGCTCAGTTTTGTTTTGGGGAATCCCTCTCCGCCAAAGATTATTTTTCGAATAGCAGGAAAGTCCGAGGCTGCGAGTGCTCGCGTGGTCAGCAGATAAACGAGCAGTGACGGCACGGAGAACCAGATGGTGCAGTTCGCATCGTTGATGAGTCGAACAAGAAGGCGCGTATCCCGCACCTGATCAGAAGTAATGGGAACCAGCGTAGCCCCGGAGAAAATAGCCGAGTAGAAATCGAAAACGGAGTTATCAAAATAGATTGGATTGACATTGGTCAGCACATCATCGGGCGTAATAACAAAACGTTCCTGCGCCCACGCAATAAATCCTATCAGGTTTGCATGGGACATAACTGCACCTTTGGGCATGCCTGTGGAACCGGACGTGAACATGATATATGCCGGTGACCCGCCGGAGACTGTGCGGCAATCCGGCAGCGAATCATCCCCGGGAAATACCTGCATATCACGAAGGTGCAAAGTATTCCGAAACCCCTCTGCCTCCAAGTCGTTGCCAAAAGGCATCGCCTGAAAAGCATTAATGATAATGTTCGGCTGGCAGGTGCTGAGGATTTTACGTAGCCGTTCCCAAGGGCTGTCAGGGTCAAGGTTGGTGTAGATAATGCCGAGCCGTAGACAGGCAAGCATGGCCGCATAAGCGGCGGGCGACTTGTCATGAAACATAGCCGCCACATGACCTTGACGAAGCCCCTTCGACCACAAAATACCAAGGATGCGATCCGCTAGCAGATTCAACTCGCCGTAGCTAATTCGCTCGCCGGTAGCAGGATAGATCAGCGCGGTTCGGTTTTTATGCAGGCGAACAACTTCCTGAAAAGCAATGCCAAGATTTGAGATAAAAACCATGATGGCGGCCTCCGGCTAAATCACCAAGCCGCCATCTATCTCAAGCACGGTGCCGGTTAGGTAGTCGTTCTCGATGATATGGCGGGCCGCCAGATAGATACTCTCCAAGTCGCCCAAGCGGCGCAACGGGATTTGCTGTTGTAGGCGCGTAACAGCAGCCTCACTCAAAGCCGCTCGCGTAGAGGGTGTGTCAATAAAACCAGGGGCGATAGCTGCAAAACGCAGCCCCATCCCGCCTAACTCTTTCGCCCAGGTGCGCGTCAGCGCGTTCACACCTGCCTTAGCGGCAGAGTATGCGGATTGCCCCGGATTGCCATTGGCGGAAATGGAGCTGATGGAAATAACAACACCTTTGCTGCGCTTGGCAAGCATACGATCCACGACATGACTGGTCACATAAAAGACGGAGTCAAGATCGGCAGACATCACACGCCGCCATGTCTCGCGCGAATGCACCCGCTCGCCCCGTGACAGCATATTAACCAGCGGTTCGCTGTGAATGATGCCAGCATTGTTTATCAGTACATCAGGCTCAAAACCGGTTTCGAATATGGCTTGAAGAGTTAAATCCAAAGCGGCAGGATCGGTTACATCACAAGCCCAAGCCCTAATCCGTCCGCCAGATGTTTCACAAAGCTCGGTACAGCGTGCAGCATCCAACTCCAACACACAGACCTCGGCAGAGTCAGTCTCCAGCCGCTCAGCCAGAAAGCGCCCGATACCGGAGCCACCGCCTGTCACCAGTACACGAGAACCGGAAATCCTCATAATTCAGCGCCGTGCGCTTGCAAAGCTACTCGCACATCGCCTACGGATTTTATGTCTGCTATTTCATCTCCAGTAAACTGAATTTGATAGGTTTCCTCAAGCCGGACAATCAGCATCATGTGCGCCAAGGAATCCCATGTTGGAATGTCATTTAGCGCAAGGGAATCCGCTACGGATGATTCAGGCAGTACGAATACCTCGGAAAATATTTTTTCTACAGACATGACGGTTTTTTGAATTGATCGCTATAAGTTGAAATTTAAGACTACTTAACAAGTACTTACGGCAGGCTACTGAGCTTACCAATATCACTAAGAGCCCCTTGTGCGGACTGTTTTGGAGTATGCCACTTTTTAACACCTTACACAACTCAATGAAACCTTAGAGTAACGGGGCTTATGGGTTTATAGGTTTGCTACCAAAGAACGCCAATGGTAAGATTATTCAAATTACAGATTAACTTCACTATACCCTATGAAACCAATCGTCCTCTTTGGTACCGGAAAAATCGCAGAAGTCATTTTGTATTTTTTCACTCACCATAGCGACCGCCAAGTTGTGGCCTGTTCTGTAGATAAAGATTATCTTCCCGGTTCGGAATGGCAGGGCATCCCCGTTGTTCCTTTCGATGAAATCACCCGTAGCCATCCGCCAGAAACGCATGACATGTTCGTGGCTCTCGGCTATCAGGATATGAATGCCTTGCGCACCGAGAAATGCGCAGAGGCCCGCCAGCTTGGCTACACTTTGGTATCCTATATTCACCCAAACTCAGGTTTACCCACCGATTGTGTGCATGGTGACAACTGCTTCATCATGAATCAGGTGCTTATCCATCCAAGGGTACGGTTGGGGAATAATGTCTTCGTCTGGAGCGGCGCTATGGTTGGACACCACTCTTCGATTGGTGATAACTGCTGGCTGACTTCCTGCGCTAATGTTTCCGGCGTGGTCACGATGGGAAAAAATTGCTTCTTGGCGGTAAATGCGACAGTGACGCATGGCATCACAATTGGCGACGACTGCTTCATAGGCGCCAATGCGCTGGTTACCAAAACGACCCAGTATGGCGAAGTCTACGTGATGGAAAATACCAAGCATTTCCGATTGAACAGCCGCCAGTTTTTACGCATGTCGAAGTTCACCGAGTTATGAGTGAGCTTGAAGTGACTCACGTTCTTCCTGCCTATCCACAGGATTACCTACTGAGGACTCAACGCCTGGGGCTGCGCGCACTGGCTGAGAGCGACGCGCAAGAACTGTGGCCGTTGGTATCAGACAGTCGGCTCACTCCTTTCCTGACCTGGGAACCGCACCGCTCACACGAGGAAACCGAAAACATGGTCGCTGCCTTGGTCGTGGCGCAGCAAGCAGATCGGGGGTTCCATTGGGTTGTCATCCATGCAGGGCGGACTGTCGGACTGGTTTCGTTAATCGATGTACACTGGCAACACCGTTGCTGGACACTAGACCGAGCAGAGCTAGCCTACTGGATAGGCCAGCCCTATCAAGGACATGGTTACGCCACAGAGGCCGCCGCCGCCATCACAGAATTCGGGTTCAATAAATTGCATCTGCACAAAATACGGGTCTATCATGCAGCTGATAATCCAGCTTCAGGGCGGACGATTGAAAAG
Source organism: uncultured Methylobacter sp. (assembly GCA_964488195.1). Classification (GTDB taxonomy): domain Bacteria; phylum Pseudomonadota; class Gammaproteobacteria; order Methylococcales; family Methylomonadaceae; genus Methylobacter_A. The sequence goes on from CAZAUB010000007.1 coordinate 6,313, forward strand.
CTAGGCTTTCGTTTCGTCGGCGAAGAAAAAGAGGCTTTTCAGAAAGATGGGATTTGGCATCATTTGCGCCATTTTGAACTGCTAAATTCAGAGCTGCCACAAACTTCCATTCATATATAGCTACCCAGATATATTTTGTTGCTGTTACTCTATTTAGGATTAGCAAGCGTTATAGCCTAAAAATAGGATAAAACTTGTCTCAGCAACAATTATAAGGCCTACCAAATGAATTACCAGTTCAAAGCATATTTATCCCTGATGACACTCCGGTTTTCTTGTCAACATTACTAAGCAGCCTGCCGCCTGAGTTTTCTATACACAACTTTTGACATGTTAATAAAGGAGATTCAGATTAATGAAAGAAAAATCCTTAGAAGTCTACCGATGTCCTGTTACTGGCGAATCACTACGTCTAGTAAACTTTGTAAAACAGGGGAATGAGGTTATGAATGGCGCTTTGGTAGCTGCTGAAAACCGCTATTCCATTGAAAATGGCATGCCAGTTTTTGCAATCACAGATAAATTAGAGGGAACTGGGTATTTTGCACGTAATTATTACGCATCAATAGCTGATAGTTACGATGAGAATGTCCATGTGACATTTGACCTATACAATGAGAGCGAATTGGATGTGCGTATCTCAATGATCAACCTGCTTAATTTAAATAAAAGCAGTAAAGTATTAGAGCTATCTGCAGGAACGGGTAAAGATTCTGAACTTATAATAAAAAACTTAGACGGAACCGGAGAGTTATGGCTTTTAGATATATCTCCGGACATGCTGGCGAAGGCCAAGGCGAAAATTGATAAATACCCTGTTATGACCGAGGCAGCAGTAGGGGATGCTTGTAGCCTGCCTTATGTTGATAATTATTTTGATGCCTTATACTGTTTCGCTGGAATCGGTCATTTTACTGACCAGAAAAAAGCATTAAAGGAAATGGCAAGGGTTGTTCGTCCAGATGGCAGGGTCGTTTTTTGTGAAAAAAATGTCCCGCCTTGGCTCAGAAATACAGAGTATGGAAGAATCCTTATTAATAACAACCCGATGTTTGAAGATCCGCATCCGCTAGCCCTCATTCCCGTCGAGGCCAGAAATGTCGGTATACGGTGGATTCTTGGTAATGCGCATTACGTCGTTGACTATACGGTCGGAGCGGGTGAGCCAGTGGGGAATTTCGACTTGGAATTGCCCGGCCATAGAGGAGGATCATTTAATACACGATATTTCGGTAAACTTGAAGGCGTGACCGATGAAGCAAAAAAACTATATGAACAAGCTGCTAAAAAAAGTGGGATGAGTTTGCATAAATGGCTGGATTCAACCATCAAAGAAAAAGCCTTAAAGGATCTGAACGAGGATTAATCAAATGTACTGGGAGAAAAAGGGGTATATTTTCACTCCATCACCTACTAGCTGGATGCATGCTTACGCACAGGTACCAACACCGCTAATATTTGATGACTTTATTCGTATCTATTTTGGCTGCCGCCCTGAAACCCAAGACAAGCTCCCTGTCTCTCAAATCGGCTTCATCGACGTAAACAGAAACAATCCGGCTGAGATATTGCGTCACGGCGACAAGCCTGTCTTAGCTTTGGGCGATGTCGGATGCTTTGATGAATTCGGGCTTCACCCGTTATCCGTGATTCGGGTCAACAACCAAATCTGGCTTTATTACGTCGGGTGGACTCGGATGCAATCCGTGCCTTTCAACCGCGCCATCGGATTGGCGATCAGTAAAGATGGCGGGCTTACATTCGAACGCTTTTCAAAAGGCCCAATATTGGGTGCGTCGCACAATGAGCCCTATCTCCAGCAAGGGCCTCATGTAAAGATCATCAACGACATATGGCATATGTGGTATTTGACAGGCGTGGACTGGATGCCCGATGTCGAGGGTCGCATGGAGGCGATATACCGGATAGCTCACGCCACTTCAACGGATGGAATCTATTGGAAAAGAGATGGGAAGCCTGTCATAGAAACCAGGGAAGACAATGAATGTCACGCAGGTCAAGCGGTCATTTTCAGAGACGGCTTGTGGCACATGTGGTTCTCCTATCGGCGCGGCCTGCAATTCAGAAACGCCGAGGGTGGTTATCGAATCGGTTATGCAAGCTCAGACGATCTCGAACATTGGCAACGAGATGATTCAAAAGCTGGGATTTCGCTTTCCAGCAATGGTTGGGATTCTGAAATGATATGTTATCCAAACATCATAGAGTTAAATAATAAGGCATTGATGTTCTATTGTGGAAACTATTTTGGTAGAGATGGCTTTGGCTATGTTGAACTCGTCGAAACTTCGAGTTAGTAAATGTCTTTGGTAAAAATGATTTTCATCGCCCTTAACTCAAACCCTAAAAATCAAAGTGAGATAGCATGCAACACGACCCGACAAAAACGAAATTCGAATATTTAAAGCACAATAATTTACGCCCTCAATATGAATCTGGTTTAAAAGCTTTAATGGAAATGGATATTAGTAAACAAGATTTAATACACCACTTCCCTGCTTTTATAGGCCATCAGACCTTAGCGCGACAGATAACGTTGTACGAAGCCTATAAAATGACCTTGGACGTAGCTGGTCATATTGCTGAAGTTGGAGTTAACTTGGGCTTTGGTTCTTTATTGTTTGCTAAGCTCACTAAAATTTTCGAACCTAATTCCCTGACTCTGGTGCATGGTTTTGATTGGTGCCAGGGAGCTGTGCCTACCAAGGAAGAAGAGCATGTTATTTCAAAAGGTTCCTATTGCACCCCAGAAGAAAAAGTCAGGGAAATTGTAAAGGTGCAAGGCTTGGATAATATTGTCCATTTACATAATTTAGACGCATCAAAGGATTTGCCATGTTTTTTTGAACAAAACAATCATCTGCAATTCAAATTGGTTTTTCTCGATTGCGGTTTATATGATGTTGTTTCAGAATGTTTAACACATTTTTGGGACAGAATTACACCCGGCGGCATGTTGCTTCTTGATCATTATTCGTTTGAACTTGCCCCAGGTGAAATGCGGGCCATAAGGGATGTACTTCCACATGTAAAATGGAAGCAGTTTCCATTTGGCTGGATGCCATGTGCGTACGCAATTAAGGAATAATGTTTATGATCTGTTCTTTGTAAAGTCTAAACAAAATCCATCTCGGTGAGCAATCGCCGAACAGCGGCTGGCTCATTAAACATGAGCACATCCATAATGGATAGCCATGGAACATGATCACCTTTTCCTTGAGAATAGCTAATCGGACGAGAACGCAAAAAATAAAGCGATAAGTCTTGGTTCGAGAAGCTGGTGCGGTCATATAAATTTACACCACCAATCGGGTTTATGTAAACGTCAGCTCGCTCCTGCCGACAGATATCCAGAATACGTTCCTGTCCTTTCAAATGCGCATTATTATAGATACGCGAGGTGCTTACGATTTTCACCTCCAATGACAGATAACGCACGATTTCACGGAGGCTATTGAGTAAAAACTCATCAAGCCGGATCGATGGATAATTGAGTAAACTTTCCAGCAAAACTGACACCTGTGCATAAAAAGGCGCTCTTCCGTATGCCTGGCGGATGGTGCGTAACAATTTTTCTTGCCAACCATACTCATCAGCCAATTCAATTTCGCAAATCAGCCTATTCTGGCTGGCACTGCGTAGCGGTACAGTAAACATATGGGCATCGCCATTAAGCAATAGCCGATTCCTATTAATCCAGCCGCGATTAATGAAATTTACATCATCAAACACAATAAACTTGTCCACGGCAGCCATTAACTGAAAATAACCGATATAGGGGAGAAAATAGGGCTGCATAATGGCGATGGTTTTCATTTTAAACAGCCCAGTTCATTTGCAGCGAGACGATTGTTTCGGATAAGCCACAGGCAGCCAAAACGACTGAAAATCATATTGAGGCAAGAATAAATATTCAAGGCTCAAGGCAAAAGCCGACGTAAAGCAAAGTTTTGCTTGCATTTAATGAACAAGATCAGTGCTCACTGGGGCAGTAGAATATTCTATACTTGAGTTATTTATAATCGGTTGCCCTGAGGCGATAGAATAAAGCACATCGGGACACACATCTGCGCCATTTGGCCAAACAATCGTGCCCAGCTCAGTATCAACCTTAACTTGCTGAAAGTAATTTTCGTCGAGTAGGGGCGAAAAAATACCCGTATAGTTTTTCAGTACGAGATCCATTTCTACGATGGCGCACAATCCGTTTTCGAAGGTCAGTTCCAATTGCCGGTTGGACAAAGGACGCACAGCGATAATATCAAACAGGAACATGATTCACTCCAATGGGTCAATACGTTTTAATTCTGCATTTTGACATGCAAGTTCCCAGTCAGCCATCAATTCATCTTGATGCCAACTAGTAGTGCGCCAAACATAAAATGACGGTCAAGATGTAGGTGCGAATTCATTCGCACTGTGCGGATAAATCCGCACTTACACCATCGTGCTACCTATCAAAACTTCATTGGCGCACTACTAGCCCATTCCATTCGAACGATGTCACAGACAAGGACTTCCCCAACTCAAAAACCGGCTGATCGATTTTTAGCTTTTTCTCTATTCCCGTCAGAATTTTATACATATCTGCCGCAGCTTCGCAGTCCACATTTAGTGCGGCATTCTTTTCCCAGTCATCGGGATAATCATGGGCGAATTTGTAGCGAGTATTACGAATATCCTGCCATTCATCCATCGGTTTTACCATCTGGATCATCTATTTTCCTACCAGTCGATTTTGCAGTTCTTGATAGTTCGGAAAAACAGAATCCACGCTTGCCAGTTTCGCATCATGCACTAATGCAGTAGCGATAATTATTCGATCTGCTGGGTCTCGGTGGATTTCTGGAAGCAACACTGCTCGATACGCAATTTCGCAGGTAATGGGGAGGGATTCCACACCTGATTTGGTAAGTGCTTCAGTCAGCCATTCGTTAACAGGCAGTGGCAACTCGAGTTTACCCCTATTTACCAATAGAGATACTTCAAAACAAGAGATAGCCGATACAGACAAGCAACTTTCTTTTTGCATGGCATTGACGACCGCCGGAGTGAGCGCGGCATCGCCACCCAGTATCCAATTCACCCAGATATGGGTGTCAAGTACGATCATTTTGCACAATTCCAGTCATCAATCGGAGCTGCTGAAGAAAGAATGTCGCCGAGTATTTTACCCTTACCTGCAATTCGCACAGAAGGCTGGTGCCTTACTGTGGTTGGGGCAATACCGTTGTCTGAAAGGATGGTAACAATTACCCGCGCTTCTTCAACTTGGGGCCGATCTCCCAACCATTTCATTTGTCCATGATCGTAAATAGCTTCATAGCTTTGCAGTGGCATGATTCTCTCCTGGTTTTATTTTCAAAGTAGCGATAGGGGGTCGTAGTCGAGTGCATCAGTTTGATAGGGTAGCTCTTATTTTACAGTTATCTGCTTCCATTTCAATCAACGTGCCGTTTGCTGCGAGACGAAGCTGACAAACCAATTCATCGCCTCTTTCAGTCCATCTCCTTAACTTAATGGCAGTGAGGGCAGAACACCCTTTTGTAGCGCGGGCTGTCAAGCTTATTTACAACGAAACGATTGTTTCGGATAGTCCACAGGCAAAGCCTTGCCCAATTCAAAAACCGGCTGATCGATTTTTAGCTTTTTCTCTATCCCTGTCAGAATGCTGTACATATTTTCAGCTGCTTCGCAGGCCAGATTGATGAGTGCGGCATTCTTTTCCCAGTCATCGGGATAATCATGAGCGAATTTGTTGCGAGTATTACGAATGTTCTGCCATACCTCTGCACTCTGGATATACCTTAGTTTTTCCGTAACTACTCACCCCTTTTTTAACCGCAAAGCCGATTCTTACTGTCCAAAGCCAGCTTTGGACTCCAGAAAATGTGCTATCGGAGTTCAAAGCTGGCTTTGGACATTACAGAAGCGAACATTAACATTAGATAGGGTGAGTAGTTACGTTTTTCCAATCGGTTGAGCTTGTCCAGCATTGGGCGTTCTTCATATGGCTCTTGTAGATATTGCAGAATAGCCGGAAACAAGCGGCAGCCCATCGCGTCCTGCAATTTTGTAAAGCGCAGAATGAACTGGTCTACCCTTTGCACCTGCGCATCGGTCACAGATGCTCGAACCTGTCCCCCGTCATCGGCAAAATGGGATCAAGCGATGTTAATGCACTGCACAGGTGATAGATGTTGCGCCCGCATTCGCGCCATGCGTCTTGCAGCCGAAGTATTGAAATATTGTTACTCATAGCAAAATGCCGGTTTGTTTGGCAACGGAAAAAATAGGCGGGCGGTTTTCGCGCGACGGGTAATCCAGCAGCACATCTATTCTTTGCTCCCCCAGTTTCATTTGAAGCTTGGTCAGGAAGGAAATTTCAGCTCGGGCTATTGCATCGACTCCAACTTGATCTGTTTCGATCAAAAGATCAATGTCCCCCCCTCGCTTGTTGTCATCCACCCTTGATCCAAACAGCCACACTTCGGCTCCTGCGCCAAAGGTTTCAGCAACGGTTGCGCGAATTATTGTACGTTGTTGATCGGTTAATCGCATCGTTATCCTTCTGTCATACTTTGTAGCCAGCGCAAATGTTACGAACGGGGCAATATGCCACGTCTGGTTAGGCTATGTCACCGTTAAATATTGAAAATTTCCCAAAGCTGCATTGAGTAACATTTCCGGTGCGAGTTGACGGTGTTGTTCAAAAGCTCGTCGCCAGCCCAGGTAGTTTGGTAAGTATTTAGTAGCCACACCATGAAAATGCTCTAACCACTGTTTGAATCGACTGTGATAAGCGTTGACATTCTGCACATGATAAGCCCCATTAACCCGCTGGCCTTGGCTTAGGTTGACGATTTCATGACTGAACCCTTCGGCATGACAAAACGCTGTGTAGGTAGGGTTGGCATCGCTGACCAAAAGCGCATCCGAATCTAATGCTGGCTTTAGGGCGGCGGAAAGAAGCGTCTTGGTTAGCGGTCCGTTGCCGGTAACGAAATCCAGAGTTTGCCCAGAACGGTCACGAGCAACAAGCACACAAACCTGTTCGTCAGAGATCCCTCGTTTAGTGGCACTACCGCCCCGCTTGCGAGCCTTGCGGATAAGGTTCCGCTTGCCCTTTTCCGATTCGAGCAAATAGGTTTCATCGGCTTCGGTAATACCGTGAAGAGTAGAGGGGCGATCCTGGGTAATCCATTTCAAGAAGCGATGCCGCCAACGAAAACTGGTATTACGATGAACACCTGTGTCGGAGGCTGACTGGCGCACCGTCAATGATTGTGTCATCGCAGCGAGATAGTTCAACCATTTTGGTTTATCGCGAAGACGAGCCAGCGGCGTGCCCGTGAGGGCATTGAAGGTTTTATGGCAACTTTTACAATAATAACGTTGCAACCCGCTGACCAAACCGTGACGGTATAATTCGACACTCGCACAGTGTGGACATGCACTTTTAGCATCAAAACAGGCCTCAATTAATTCGAGGACTTTGGGTTCGTCGGATAGTTGATTTAATGCAGCACTCAGCAATTTGCGCTGATGATGATCTAATTCATCGATTGCAGTAATCAATTGCATAAATTCGGTGCTTTTCATGATGATCTCCAATTGAAAATCCACAAAAAACTATTTTATGAAAAAGAAATAAAAAATTCCATAATTAACGATGACATAGCCTCTGGTTATGAGCTTCCTACGCTTGGAAAGTGCTCCAGCAAATACTTGTTAACAAATTCATAAAGTGCATTCAGTTGCATTGCGCCATCAAGGGAGCGGTTGATGGCGCTTGCCCTCAGCTCGTAATCATCGGGGTATTCATGTGCGATTGCGTTACGTGCCACACGAAGCTTTTTCCATTCTTCCGCCGAGGGCAATGCCCCCATTCGTTCTAACCAGTTCAGCTTCTCGGCAAAGGTTGCATCGGGCGCAATCGGTTCCTGCGCCAATTCAAGAATCGTGGGCAATACTTTCTGACCCATGGTGTCCTGTAATTTGGTAAAACGGTAGGCCATCTGATCCAGAACTCGAAGCTGTTCTTTAGTCATGTGCTGCACGGTGTCGGCACTAAACGGCAGCCACTTACGCGCCTCAGCTAACGCTTCTGCCAATACCCCTACGTGTAGGCTGCATTCACCAAGATAAATGTGCATTAAGCGCTCAGGCGTCACAGCTTTACCCCTTCTTCTTTAGCTACAACATAAATCGGCATGTCAAAGCTGGAATTCCGCCGCTTTACAATGAGATCGATTTTTTCATCCTCAAAAGTCGAGGTCGATTGAAGTTCCGCGATCATCGCGATTTTGTGTTCAATAATCATATCGGGCTGGTCAAGCGAAGTTTCGACGAGAAAATCGTAGTCGCCGCCCTTTTTACCATCGTCTGTGCGCGAACCAAACAGCCATATCGCGGCATCTTCACCAAAGTGCCGACGCGCAAACATTCTGACTGTCTCAGTCTGTTGTGGTGTCATTCGCATTGCTAAACTCCTTTCAATAACTTGCCAATCAGGATAACTTATATTCATGATCACTGAGTTATTGTATGCGTCAAATTGGCGTGCTTTCAAGGTACAAATTTTCTGGCGCCATATCAACTTCTTCATTCCAAACCACTGTGTTGTGCTCCACGCGCGCCTGCATGAACAGGCTGATAGCCTTTAAGGCTTCAAACGCCGGGTAAGCAAGATATGGGGTGGCGTTAAATAAGCGTGTTTCACCGTTATTAAAAGTTATTCTTAATGTGTAGTCTTCAGTTGCCGCTACAGATGTTGGTCTGGGCAGTGTTGTACAAATGTTCATTTTTCTGCTCACTTCAAGGGGTCAATTTTGCAGGGTGTAGCGCCAGCTACGGCTAGTAGTGCGCCAATGACATTTTGACGGGTAGCAACGATGGTGTAGGTGCGGATTTATCCGCACAGTGCGAATGAATTCGCACCTACATCTTGACCGTCATTTTATGTTTGGCGCACTACTAGCTTCCAGTCTGCCATGAGTTCGTCTGCGTGCAGCGCCATCCACGCTTGCACCAGCTTGTATTGTTTACCAGGAAGTGCGCCTTCTAAAAGTTCCCCATCAGGAATCTGGAAGACTGCCTCAGCCTCTGCATATTCCACATGAATATGTGGCAGGTAGTGTTGCTTGGTGTCGAGAGCACACATTCTTATGATGATGCCGTAAAACATACTTATGGTGGGCATGGGGTAAGGCCTCTTTCTTGATGGGTGTTTACGTGATTATTGTCGCTCTTTGTTTCGTTACGCTACAGTGAATCCACGATCAAATTAATTATAAAGCCAACCTGTTCACTGGATAGATCAGGATAAATCGGCAAACAAATTACCTGCTCCGCCACTTTCTTCGCCACCGGCAAATTCGCATGCGCTGCTGAAGGCAGGCCCCGGTACATCGGAAAATCACTAATCAATGGGTAGAAGTAACGCCGCGCATAAATGCCGTTATCTTGCATTTTTTGATACAGTTCATCACGGGTGAGCGGATATTCAAGTTGCACCAAAATTGGGAAATAAGCATGGTTAGCCACCCTTTCGCCCTCATCTGACAGGCAATAGATACCTTTGATACCGGACAGCGCTTTCCGATAATGTTCGTCAATGGCTTTGCGCTTCTGCAGGGCCTCATCAATCCCCTTGAGTTGCAGTAAACCTAAGGCTGCATTGATTTCGCTCATCTTGCCGTTGATGCCGGGGGCAACCACGGTTATCTCGTCCACAAAACCAAAATTTTTCAGGTGATCGATACGCTGTTTGGTTTTGGCATCGTGGCAGACAATCGCGCCGCCTTCAAAAGTGTTGAATACTTTGGTGGCGTGAAAACTCAACACCGACAAATCACCATGGTTAAGCACACTCCCGTCATGGCATTGCACACCAAAGGCATGGGCGGCATCGTAAATAACTTTCAAGCCATAATTGTCGGCAATTTTCTGAATACGCTCCACATCGCAGGGATGTCCGTAGCAGTGTACCGGCAGAATAGCGGTGGTTTGCGGTGTAATAGCGGCCTCGATCTTGTCAGGATCGAGATTGAGCGTGATCGGATCAATGTCTACAAATATCGGTTTGATTCCATTCCACAGCAGCGAATGGGCAGTCGCCACAAAGGAATACGGTGTGGTAATGACTTCACCGGTAATACGCAAGGCTTGCAGGGCGGTAACCAGTGCAATGGTGCCGTTGGTAAACAGTGCAATGTGTTTAACGCCCAGATAGTCGCACAGCGCCTGTTCCAGTTGCTGATGAAATGGGCCGCTGTTGGTCAGCCACTTGCTGTTCCAGATTTGCTCCAGGTATGGGATAAATTCTTCCAGGGGCGGAAGTAACGGTTGTGTCACATAGATGGGTGGTGATTTTCGCGATGAGGTCATTTGCCATCCCCATACACTGCATGATTAATTTGAGTGCCACTTACATCCAAGACTGCTGGCGGGAGATCATCACACCAGCACTGCCACATGATGCGCAAAGCACGTTCCAGGCCCGCAGTAATCAACGCTGGCTGGCCTACCGCTGATTTTGAAAAGCGCTCCCGCAATTCTGTCCGGGTATCGGACAGCGCGGCAAGATTGGCTGACCAAAGCAAACCCTTCTGTACAAAGTCTGCTGCATCATGAGCGATAAATGCTTCAAGACCAACATTTCCGAGAATAGACGCACCTGAACGCCCTGCCGCGGTGCTGCCCGCCAAGGTCAATGTTGGCACCCCCATCGATAGTGCGTGAAAGGTCGTCGTCCCGCCGCCATAAGGAAAGGTATCCAGACAGATGTCCACCTGATGATGCAAAGCCAGGTAGGCTCCCATGCCGCATCTTGTATAAAAACTCAAGCGTTCCCGTACGACACCTTCCTGCGCAAACCAGTCAATCAGAGCGTCGTATCCATCTTGGGGCATCGCGCCTAACACTATTCTGGATTCAGGCAAGGCACGAAGTAGTTGCGACCATAAAGCGATGACTGAAGGACTGATTTTACTTAGGCGATTGAAGCTGCCAAAAGTCACAAAACCATTGTTCAGGGCTGGCAGCGCATTAACCGAAGGTGCTTCGTTGGAGGGCATAAACGGTGCACCAGCTGGCAAATACACGAGTTTCTCAGTAAATTGGTCGTCAAATTGACCTGGCGGTAGAAAAAATCGGTCAGCTAAATAATAGTCCATGGCTTGCAGCCCTGTCGTTCCAGGGTAGCCCATCCAACTGGCCTGCACCGGTGCCGGTTTACGGGCAAAGGCCAATAGCCGGTTTTTAGCTGTGTGCCCGGATAGATCAATCAGGATATCGATACTGTCAGCGCGGATTTTTTCTGCCAGGGCTGCGTCACTCAGGCCGACAATCGGATGCCAATACGCGAAATACCCCCGCAGACGTTGAGTGACCGCGTCTTCAGTGGCATGATTGGAATAGGCATGTAGTGATAATTGCGGATAGCTCGACAAATGGGCAAGCACCGGTTCGATAAAACTAGCTACCGCATGGTTGCGCAAATCCCCAGAGACAAAACCTATCTGCAAAGTGCGTTCGGGGGTTCGTGAATTGGTGTGTGGTGGACGATTGGCACGAAAAGGGGTTTCAAACTGCTCACCAAACCGGCAGTGTTCGTAAAACAACGTCTCCGCATCCACTGTTTCGTTGTGACTGAGGCTGAAAAGCAGGTTGTGGTACCCCTCCACGAAATCCGGTTTGATTTCTAGCGCCGGCCGGTAGCTGGCTTCGGCCTCGTCTAGCCTGCCCATAGCCAGAAGGATGCCGCCCAAGTTGTAATGCGCCTCGGCATAATCCGGCTCGATCTGTAGCGCCCGCCGGTAGCAGGCTTCTGCCTCGTCTAACCGGCCCAAATCCTTGAGAACATTGCCCAGATTGCTATGCGCCCCTGCGTAATCGGGTTCGATCTGTAGCGCTAGCCGACAACTGACTTCGGCCTCGTCCAGTCGGCCCAACCCCATTAGAGCGATACCCAGGTTGCTATGCGCCTCAGCATAATCCGGCTTGATCTGCAACGCCCGCCGGTAGCTGCCTTCAGCCTCGCCCAGTCGCCCCATATCGTTGTTGAGGATATTGCCCAGATTGTTATGCGCCTCCGCGTAATCCGGTTCGATCTGTAACGCCCGCCGATAGCAGGCTTCTGCCTCGTCTAACCGGCCCAAATCCTTGAGAGCATTGCCCAGATTGCTATGCGCCCCTGCGTAATCCGGTTCGAGCTCCAGCGCCCGTCGATAGCTGGCCTCGGCCTCGTCTAACCGCCCCATATCCTTGAGAGCATTGCCCAGATTGCTATGTGCTCCCGCATAATCCGGGTTGATTTCCAGCGCCCGGCGATAACTGACCTCGGCTTCGTCCAACCGCCCCAGATCTTCGAGGGTGTTACCCAGGTTGTAATGTGGTTCAGCAATGTTCGACTTGATCCCCAGCGCTTGCCGGTAACTGGCTTCGGCCTCGTCCATACGACCCATATCCATTAGGGTATTACCCAGGTTGCTATACGCCTCCACGTAATCCGGATTGATCTCCAGGGCCCGTCGATAGCTGGCCTCGGCTTCGCCTAGGCGGCTCAGGCCATTAAAGGTAAGGCCCAGATTGTTATGCGCCTCGGCATGATCCGGCTTGATCCCCAGGGCTCGTCGGTAGCTGGCTTCGGCCTCGTCTAGCTGGCCTAAATCCTTGAAGGTGTTGCCCAGATTGTAATGCGCCTCGGCATAATTAGGGTTGATCTTCAACGCCCTCCGGTAGCTGGCTTCAGCCTCGTCGAGCCGCCTCAGATCCTGGAGGGTATTGCCCAGATTGTAATGGGCCTCTGCGTAATCTGGATTGATCTTCAGGGCTCGCCGATAGCTGGTCTCGGCCTCGTCTAGTTGGCCTAATTCATAGAGAGTGCAGCCTAGGTTGCTATGCGCCTCAGCATCATCCTGAGACAGTGCTGCCGCTTTTTGCATGGGTATCAGCGCATCTGCATTCCGCCCTAGCTGCTTGAACATCGCCCCCAACGCCTTCCAGCCAAACCCGTGCTGAGGAAAGCGTTCCGTCATGGTCTGGGCAAGGCTTATTGCTTCTATATATCTCCCCTCGTTGAACAGGGCCACTAGGGTATTGATTTCTTGAGGGCTGGGATTTTTCCCCTTGTGCTGGGCAGATTTCCTAGATGATTTGTCCGGTTTTGTCTTGGATTTTTTCTTGCTGTTTTGCAAGACTGTCGACGGAACGGCTGGTGTTTCCTTGACGGCTGCTGTGTTTGCTTGCCCTGCGACCTGAGCGCCGCCTTCCAAACGCCCTGCCAACGCGTCTAGCTCCTCGCCCTGCAACCCCTGTTGCCGCCCCTGCTCCAGCATGTCTCGCGCAACCTCAATCTGGCCTGCCTGTATCAACGCATCAATGTATCTCCGCCAGTATTGACCTTGATTCGGACTGGCCTCTAATGCCGCCTTGAAGTAAGGCAGACTGGCAGTAGGCTGCTGCATCTGCACCGCTAATACGCCCAGGTTATTGTTCGCATCCGGGTGATCGGGCTGG
>CAZAUB010000008.1:0-19595 GCA_964488195.1 uncultured Methylobacter sp.
AGATGAGGGAACAGGAAGGAAGAAAATATACCCTCCGCGACACGCCAATATTTACTTGTGTTAAGAAAGACATTGGTGAGATTTTGGATTTAGTAGGCTGAGTTTAGAAGAGGCTGTTTTCCATTTCCCCTCTTGAATTGTAATTAGGTTTTTCGTATTTTATGTGCGATAATTGGATATAGTAACAGTTGGCAGAATAACATGTCTTTTAGGATATTATACTGCATTTTTGCACGTTAATTAATAGTTCGTTCGGATGCTTCGCGCCGAACGAACGGAGCGGCGGTTATCACCGCTTGTTCTTGGCGCTTTGCGCCGTAGAACAAGCGGCTGGAGCGGATGCTTCGCTGGGATGCAAGCACCCCGCTCGCACCGCTCAGCCGCCGCTCCGTTAGGCACTTACGCAATACGAAAAGGAGGATTTCCCATGTGGTTTTTTTGCAAACGTAAAACACCTTGCGATCACATCGTACGCGGCTACTTCGGTCTCGGCGACCATGAACATGTGGTTCATATCACCAGTAGTGAAGACTTTCTCCTGCATATCTGGGCTAGAAACGTCGAAACCTCACAAGGCGGCGTACAGATATTGACCCCTCCGAGTCAGTTTAGAGGAAGCGGTTCAACGGGGCCGCAAGATGGATTGGTTCTCGACGTTCCCGCGCAGACAGGCAAGGATCTTGGTTGCGTAGGGGCACAGGGCGGCGAGACCATAGATATCAGCAATGCGTTTGGCGCCAGGGTAACCGTGTTTCTAACTGTGATCACGGCCAATGGCGCAACGGTCGCGATGACCTGGACATAGAGGGCTCAATAACCCAGTAGGGTAGGCGAAAGCGGAGCGTCGCCCACCAAAACTGCCTAACAATCGCATCAACTCGGACTGCCAACTACCCTGCGCTTCGTTGGCAGCCGGTTATGCACAGTGTTATGTGTGTAAGAAGGATAAACTCTATTATGTTTTTCCTCCTGATTTGGGATGATAAGAACAGTAAATTTATATAATAGTAATGCGTCATGCTCAGTAGACACAGAAACCATTACACACCCATCAAAATAAAAAAGGAATAAAATGAACAGAGAAACAGAAAACCAAAACTCATCTGCCCAATTCCTGAAAACGGATAGGGGAAAAACAAAATCCAATGCGATTGAAACACCTTCAATTGCCTTGCCAAAAGGTGGCGGAGCTATAAAAGGCATTGATGAGAAATTTTCTGTGAATGCTGTAAATGGTACCGCTTCTTTTTCCATACCCCTTCCTTTCTCTCCTGCCCGGGGCGCTTCGCCTGCATTGGGTTTATCTTATAATTCCGGCGCCGGAAATGGTGTTTTTGGGTTAGGGTGGGCATTGAGTTTGTCATCTATAAAACGTAAAACCGACAAAAGACTCCCTCAGTATTTGGATGATGTGGATTCGGATACCTTTCTTTTTTCTGAGGCCGAAGACCTTGTACCCGAATTCAGAAAAGAGATAGATGGCAGTTTTAGCATAGATACAGATGGGAACTATATAATCAAAGAAAAAGATTCAGCAGACGGCATATTTACTATTAGATTCTATAAACCGAGAATTGAGGGTTTATTTGCCAGGATTGAGAGGTGGTCAAGCAAAACATCACAAGAAATTAAATGGCGGGTGATTACCAAAGATAATGTAACTACTCTTTTTGGTTGGAGCGCCGGTTCAAGGATTGCCGACCCTAAGGATGCCGATAAAATCTTTGAATGGCTGCCTGAATTTGTTTTTGACGACAAAGGAAATTGTGCTCATTACATTTATAAGAAAGAAGACGACAAAGGATTTAACCCTTCTCTGTTGCACAATAGAAACCGCGCTGAAAACGGAAATATTACTTACACCAATCTGTATTTAGAAAAGGTATTATACGGCAACAAAACGCCCTATAAAAATTTCAATGACGCCTATCCCAATGAAACCGATTACCTGTTCCAAACGGTATTTGATTACGGAGAGTATGGCACTAACGCGCCATATACCAAAATAAAGGATTGGGATTTTAGACAGGATGCTTTTTCAGAATACAAATCCGGCTTTGAAATAAGAACCACAAGACTCTGCAAAAGGGTTTTGCTATTTCACTATTTTACTGAGCTTCCCGGTGGTTCGGCTTTGGTAAAATCCCTGAACTTTGCATACGATACTTCAATCGAAGAAGATTTTACCTTCTTAAAATCCATCACCACCTTTGGATACATTAAGCAAACAGATGGAACCTACGATGTAACCTATACACATAAAACCCTCCCCGCTACTGAATTTGAATATCAAAAACACGATTGGAACAAAGAGGTAAAATCGATTTCACCGGATGCGTTAGTTCATGCACCTGCCGGATTGAATGAACCGCTCTATCAATTCACTGATTTGTTTAACGAGGGGCTCACGGGAATACTCACCGAACAGGCCGATGGCTGGTATTACAAGCATAATCTGGGTGATGGCAAATTTGAACAGGCAACGCTGGTAACCCCAAAGCCCTCTTTTGCCGGTTTAGGCGGTCAGTTACAATTAGCTGATCTGGATGCTGATGGCGGAAAACAATTGGTGAGCTATAGCTCCCAACCCAAAGGATATTTTGAGCTCAGTGATGAGGACGAATGGCAACCATTCCGTACTTTTGAAAGCCTTCCAATAATTGATTTGGGTGATGCCAATACCCGTATGCTTGACCTGAATGGCGATGGCAAACCCGAAGTGCTGATTACTGAAGACAATGTCTTTACCTGGTATGAATCTTCTGGCAGGAAAGGTTTTACGCAGGCCTATAAAACGGTTAAATCTTATGATGAAGAGAAGGGTCCTCATCTTGTATTTGCCGACCCCGCACAAACCATCTATCTGGCGGATATGTCGGGCGACGGCATGACGGACATTGTCCGCATTCGCAATGGCGAAGTGTGTTACTGGCCCAACCTGGGCTATGGAAAGTTTGGCGCTAAAGTCAGTATGGACAATGCGCCAGTTTTTGACCATCCTGATACTTTTAATCCTGCCTATTTGCGATTAGCCGATATTGACGGCTCAGGCACTACGGATATTATTTATTTGGGTAAAAACAGATTCACTTGCTGGAAAAATTTAAGTGGCAATCGTTTTAGCCCTAAAACTTTTGAGATAGATGCCTTCCCGGAGATACACAATCAATCCAAAATAACGGTAACCGATCTGCTTGGCAATGGAGTGGCCTGTATCGTGTGGTCAAGTAATTTGGCTAAGGATGCGAATGCCCCTCTGAAATATATTGACCTCATGAACAGCAAGAAACCGCACATCATGGTCTTTTACAAAAATAATCTGGGTAAAGAAGTAACTCTTGAATACACACCTTCCACTAAATTTTATATTGAAGATAAATTAGCAGGGAAACCATGGGTAACCAAACTGCATTTTCCGGTGCATTGCATATCCAAAACCGAAACCAGAGATAGGATTTCAGGCTATCGCTTTGTGAGTTCCTATAAATACCACCACGGCTACTATGACCATGCCGAACGGGAGTTCAGGGGATTTGGAATGGTGGAGCAAACAGACGCAGAGCATTTTGACCACTGGGTAAAGGGCAATGCCAGTAATATTGTGGATAAAACACTTCATCAGGAACCTGTCGTTACCAAATCCTGGTTTCATACCGGGGCATTTTTGAGCAGGGAAAAAATACTCAACCAGTTTGCCCATGAATACTGGTATGAAGAAATGAAGCGGCAGGGCTTTGCGGTAGTCAATCATGAATCGCCTTTGCCCGATGCACGGCTTATCGCTGCCCCGGGATTAGATGCATCCATCATAGACCATCTCAGCTTCCAGGAATGGCGGGAAGCCTTGCGCGCCTGCAAAGGCATGGGACTACGTTCGGAGGTTTTTGCAAAGGATGCTCCGCTTGTTGGCGCTGCGCCGGCTCAACGCCAGAAGGAGTTAACCCCCTATTCCGTTGCCACACACAATTGCATCATTGAACTCTTGCAGCCAAAAGGACAAAACAAACACGCCATTTTTATGGTAAAAGAAAGCGAAGCCATCACCTACAGCTACGAGCGAAACACCGAAGACCCGCGCATTGCCCATACCCTGAATATCAAATTAGATGAATATGGGAATGTATTGGAAGCTGCTTCAGTGGTTTATCCGAGAACGATAACGGATGCTTCTTTGC
Source organism: uncultured Methylobacter sp. (assembly GCA_964488195.1). Classification (GTDB taxonomy): domain Bacteria; phylum Pseudomonadota; class Gammaproteobacteria; order Methylococcales; family Methylomonadaceae; genus Methylobacter_A. The sequence goes on from CAZAUB010000008.1 coordinate 4,176, forward strand.
CCGCAGAGACACAAGAAGCCCAGAACAAAACCACCATCATCTACACCCAAAATAATTTTACCAATGATGTGATGAGTGATGACGATTACCGTTTGCGATTGCCTTTCCAAGTGAAAACCTTCGAATTGAAGGGCGTTGCAAAAACCGGTACTTTTTATGCTGTCTCCGATTTTGAAAACATACTGACTGCTTCCATTGAAGTACCTTACCTTCAGGTAGAAAATAATCCTGCCCCTGGAACATCACAGAAGAGATTGATTGAACACATACGCACCATATATCGCAGTAACAATTTAAAAGATGCTTTGCTCCCGCATCAAATGGAATCATTGGCGCTGCCTTTTGAAAGCTATCAACTGGCATATACGCCAGCCCTTATTACCGATATTTTTGGAGCAAAGGTAAATGCCGCCCTGATGCTGGAAGGTAAATTCACCCACAGCGAGGGGGATGACAACTGGTGGATTCGTTCGGGCACAAGGCAGTTTATGGAAGGAGCGGAAATAGCAAGCGATGCTCAAAAACGCTTTTATGCGCCCATTTCTTATACCGATCCGTATGGCGCTAAAACAAAGGTGAAGTATTACAGCAACTATTTCCTGTTTATAGAAGAAACAGAAGATGCCTTAGGCAACAAAGCAAGCGTTGACCTTTTTAATTTCCGAACGCTTTCACCCAGGCGGATGAAAGATGCCAATAACAATATTTCGGAAGCCATTACCGATGAATTGGGCTTGGTCAAAGCCATGGCAGTATTTGGTAAAGGTAACGAGGCAGATGATTTAACAGGGTTAAATGAATTTACTGTTGCTGCCGAAGAAACTCAGGTTACAAACTTTTTCAATGCCCCTGACTCTGTTCAATTAACTAACCTTGGAAAAAACTTACTACAACATGCCACAGCACGGTTTGTTTATGACTTTGATGCATATAAAAATTCCGGTAAGCCGGCAGCGGTAGCGTCCATCGTTCGGGAAGAACATTTTCAGAAAAACAACAATTCACATGTTCAACTCAGTTTTGAATACTCCAACGGCTTAGGGCAAGCGGTGATGAAAAAAGTACAGGCCGAACCAGGTCCGGCAAAGCAAGTTATCGTCAATCCTGATAATACTTACACCATTGCTGACATTAATACTGCCGCACTTAATCCCAAACAACTCCGCTGGATTGGCAATGGCAGAACCATATTGAATAATAAAGGCAATGCTGTTAAGCAATACGAACCTTATTTTTCGGTAACGCACCAATTTGAAGATGTAAAGGAACTGGTAGAGACCGGGGTAACACCTATTCTTTACTATGATGCTATGGGGCGTATGATCAAAACCGAAATGCCCGATGCTACTTTCTCAAAAACCGAATTTGACTCATGGAAACAAACTATCTATGACCCAAATGACACTATCCTGGAGTCTTCCTGGCATCATAACCGCACCAACCACCTGATAGATGCCGAACTGATTGCCGAAGGCAAAGACCCGGGCAGAGAAAAATTAGCTGCCGATAAAGCCGCCAAACATGCCAATACCCCCAATGTGCAGCATGTTAATACGCTGGGAAGACCAGTTTTATCCATTGACCGCAATAAAAACATAAGCACAGAGGCAAATGAATTTTACCATACCAAAGTAAAATTAGACACTGAAGGTAATCTGCGAAGCGTAACCGATGCCCGCAACGATGTGGTGATGCAATACAAATACGACATGCTGGGCAATAAGGTGTATCAAAACAGCATGGATGCCGGACAGCGGTGGTTACTGATTAATATCCTTGGCAACCCGCTACGCACCTGGGACGAACGCAATCATGAGTTCCAATATTTTTACGACATTCTGCACCGACCTACGCAAAGCAAAGTAATAGGTGGCGATGGCGATATTCCGCTTAACCATATATTTGACAGAATATTTTATGGCGAAACGGAACCCAATCCCGAACTTAAAAATCTCAGAGGGCAGGTTGTAAAACATTACGACACAGGCGGAGTAATAGAAACGCCTGAATACGACTTCAAAGGTCAGCCTACATCAAACGCCAGAAAATTATTTAAAAATTATAAAAGTGTAGCCAACTGGATAGATGCCAATCTGGTTGCAGACCTTGAAGCCGAAAGCTATACCTTTATCACAGTAACAGACGCTCTCGGCAGAATTACCCAACAAACCGCCCCCGATGGCAGCAGCATCACCCCTTCATACAATGAAGCAGGATTACTCAATGGCGAAACCGTTACCCATGTCGACCCTGCCATTACCACAACCTATATCAAAGACATTGACTACAACGAAAAAGGGCAACGCAACAAAATCATCTATGGCAATGATGTCATCACCAAATTTTATTACGACAAAGAAACCTTCCGCCTCAAAAGATTAGAAACCAAACGCCATAACAACGACCCGCTCCAGGATTGGTTTTACACCTACGATCCTGTTGGGAATATCACTCACATAGAAGATAAGAATATCCCGGTTGTATTTTTTGATCACCAAAAAATCACCGGAGTTTCGGCCTATATTTACGACGCCCTCTACCGGTTGGCTGAAGCTACCGGCAGAGAAAATAATTCTCCACTTTCGTTTGACGGCAAAGATAATTGGAATGATGCTGCTTTCATGCAGCAGTTGAACCCGGGCGACCCGATTGGGGTGCGGAATTATACGCAAAACTTCCAATACGATAGCGTGGGTAATATCCTGCAAATGCGACACCAGGCAGCCGGTAACAACTGGACAAGAGATTACAACTATCAGGCAACAAACAACCGGTTAATCAGCACACAGGTTGGAGCAAATACCTACACTTACCCACACCATCTCCAACACGGCTTTATGACTGCCATGTCTCATTTGGAGGATATGGGTTGGAACTTCAAAGAAGAACTGGTAAAAACCATACGCCAGAGACGCACCGACGGCGGCACACCCGAAACCACTTACTATCAGTACGATGGACAAGGGCAGCGGATAAGAAAAATAACAGAAAATCAGGCCGATGCTGGCAATACGGCAACCAAGAAAGAAGAACGGATTTATATAGCAGGTTACGAACTCTACAAAAAACACAGCGGCGCAGATATAGGGTTAGAACGTATCAGTTTAAGTCTAATGGACGAAGGTCACCGCTTTGTGATGATAGAAACGCGCAATGATATAGATGACGGAACTGAGAAACATCTGGTGCGCTATCAACTGCATAATCATCTTGGTTCTGCCAGCTTAGAGTTGGACGGCACAGGTAACGCAAAGGTAATCAGCTACGAAGAATACCACCCCTATGGCACCACCGCCTACCAGGCCAAAAACGCAGCCATAAAATCTGCCGCGAAACGCTATCGTTATACAAGCATGGAGAGGGATGAGGAGAACGGGTTGGAATACCACAGCGCAAGGTATTATCTCCCGTGGCTGGGAAGATGGCTTTCATGTGATCCATTGTTTAAGGAAAATCAGGTTACCAATCAGAACTCAAAGACTGCTGACAAAGAGGATAGAAAAAATCGAGATACTGAGACGATGCTTCATTCCTTTACATACGGTAATAGATGCGACGATAAGGAAAACTCTGATGGCAATAAGCTACCATATCAGTACCAAAGGGAAAACTGCCAGTTAGGGAAAACAGACGGACAATCGCACAAGCCCCAACAACAAAAAAATCCTATAGCCTCCCGGGAGCAGACCTTGCCGGGCCAGGGGGGGTTATCCGATCTGAAAAACTTAAACCTTTATGCTTACGGTTCACTAAACCCCATTATTTACCAAGACCCAACAGGCAATGTTCCCATTATACAAGCCTGGTATAAGGGGTACAAAGGGGCAACAGGGTGGGGCGCATTTGGGTATGGAGTCCTTTTTATATTTGCTTGGTTAGCACATGTAATTGTCAACCTGCTTGTATTAATTCTTTCTATTACATTATTCAATCCAGCGGGTCTTTTCGGTGCTTGGGATTTTAGTTATGGCGCAATCCAATCTACATTGGGGCTGGGACTCGGAATCGTGGCTATACTATTTGGCGCAGATGTTAGCCCTCATTGGGGAATGGGCGCTCAAGTCGAATTACCTGCTTACATGAAGTTCTATTATGGATACGGCGTCTCCTTAGGGCCTGTCACTTTTGGCGGTTATGGCTTCACACATTGGCAGCACGAAGCTGGGCATACCTGGCAAAGCCGGGTACTTGGGCCTTTTTATTTATTTGTCGTAGGTATTCCAAGTGCGGCGGGTGCAGCTTGGACTGAAAAGTGGGCAGACGCATGGGCAACTTAGAATTTGAAAGAGTTTGAAGGAAACTAACAGTCAAAATTCAAAATCATGGCAACAACTACAAAACATCAAAGGCTTTTTACCGTACTCGGAAAAATTACCAATGCTAACGGTCGCCCATTGGCCAACCTTAAGGTCGAAGCCTACGATGTAGATATGCGGGAGCGGCAAGCCCTGGCGAATACCTTTACCTATAAAGAGGGTAAGTATGAACTGAAGTAGACATTGCTACAAAAATCTTTACCAATATATAGATCTTAATTTTGAGGAGGGACAATATGGCAAAACAAATCGAAATCAAAAAAGAAAACCTCGTTCTCGGACGGGTGGTTGACAGGCTCAATCGGCCTTTGGCAAATCTCATTGTGCAGGCATACGACAGGGACATGCGCAGCGAGGAGCTATTGGGAAAATGTTCTGACAATACTGTATTTGAAACCATAAAATATGGAAGGAGTCAATTATGATACCGTCATTCACTTCCATACTAAACACCGCCAAAGACCTAGAAAATCTTTTTGGCAAGGTAAAAGATAAGCTGCTCAATAATCCTACTGAAGCCTCTACAAAATTGGCTGAGGTGTTGGGAGAGTTGAGTGTAATACTGGAGTTTGTAGAAAAGGAAACTGTTCGTTATCTGGAGATTATTTTTCTCCCTGATAAAAGCAATTTTATCCCATGCAGATCTGCTCTGCTTTCATTAGAAAGTGGCTATGTAATCATCAAAGGTTACGAAGCACGTGGGCATTGCCACAAGATCATGAACATCTATGAAAAATATCTTGACCGTTGGTTCAGCAAAGTGCTGGATGCACAGGAAGCACAGCAAATCAAATTGATGTTTTAACGAATGAACTCTGCCGATGCCGATATGATAGAGGGCATCAAGGAAATCACCCGCTGGTTGAAAGATGAGTCAGAAGCCATTCATCAAATGGTGGATGCAGACCAATTGGATATGGCAAACCAACAAATTAAATCTGCAAGATTGGCTGTACAGCAAACCCGTAGGGATATAGTGGAGGCATTGGCACAATTGAAATTGCTGCAAGCGAGTTTTATTGTTTCTTCACAAACCGTGTGATGAATTGAATGAATCATAATAGAGGAGGATCGGTCATGAAAAAACTGCACTGTGTTCCGCCTTCACCAGAGATGATGGCAATGTTGTATATGGACTATCGGCGGTCAGGGCTTATGAAGAAGATGTCCTTTCGGGAATATTTAAAGTCTATCGGGTTCACGAATCCTGCCGAAGACGTAGTCGGCATGGATGACGCTGCCCGGTTCCGGCGTGGACCAGCCGGGCCTGAGCTAATTGATATTCCGTCTCGTCCTGTCACCGGAAAGTTACAGGTTAAAACGCTTCTGGTGGATTTCCCCGACAGGACAGGGACCCTTCCGGCTCAACACTATGAGGACATGCTGTTCTCTAAAGACGTCTATCCTACCGGCAGCATGAGGGACTACTACAAGGAAGTCAGTCTTGGCAAGGTGGAGGTGACCGGCTCGGTACACGGATGGCTGCGTATGCCCCAGCCATATTCATACTACACAAACGGCGAATCGGGTACGGCCTGGAATTCTTATCCGCACAATGCTCCGCGGCTTGCAGAAGATGCAGTGAACGCTGCCCTGCAAAAGGGGATCACGTTTGAAAAAGAGCTTGACAAGCTGAATCAAGGCATTGTCACGGCCTTGTTCATCGTCCATGCCGGACGCGGGGCGGAAGAGATGCATCCATCTATCAGAGGAAATGAAATCTGGTCTCATAAATGGAACTTGAAAAACACGGTACAGGTAGGGAATAACCTGTCTGCGACCATTTACCTCGTTGTGCCGCATGACTGCAAAGTGGGAGTGTGCGCTCATGAGCTTGGCCATCTTGCCTTTCAGTGGCAGGATTTTTACGACCCCAATTACGCAGAGGACGGCAACGAGTGGGATGGCGCAGGAGTCTGGGATTTGATGGCGGGGGGTTCCTACAACGGTAACAGCGCGCGCCCGGCGCATCCAGCCGGTCTTCACAAACTCCAGCACGGCTGGATCCGCGTAACTACGGTGAAGAAATCGCGGGGTCTTACAATAAAGCCCTACACAGCCAAATACGGCCGGGCATACAAGATCGTAAGTCCGAATTACGGCCCGAAGCGGTATCTGGTGCTTGAGAATAGGAGAAAATCTGGGTTTGACTTCAATCTGCCCGGTGAGGGCTTACTCGTTTGGAGGATCGACGAGAAGGGAGAGATGGAAGCGCCAGACCAGCCGGGGATGCTGCTTATACAGGCTGACGGCAAACATGATCTGGAGAGACCTAATGACTGGAATGAAGGCGATACCGGTGACCCGTTTCCCGGTAAGGCAAAACAAACACAACTTAAAGATACCGGCTCGATCTCTACATCATTTCCCGAAGGTGCGCGTTCCGGTGTGACGCTTAACAATATTCGCATAGAACCTATTATTGGGGCAATCAAGGTGGACGTGAAATTTTCCAACAGTGGTCCAAGCTCGGTTAAGAAGCGCAAGTCAGTTAAGAGAAGCGGTAAGCTTATATCAAGAAGTGCAAAGCCGACCGGGAGGAGAAAGTGAGAGGAGAAAGAACGGCACACTCCTATGCTCTTGACAACTTTGCTTAATCGATACAAATGATATAGATTTTAATTTTTAAGAAGGAGGAATACTATGGCAAAGCAAACAGAAAACCAAAAACCAAACCTCGTTCTCGGACGAGTGGCTGACAAGCTCAACCGCCCTTTGTCTAATCTCATCGTGCAGGCATTTGGTAGGGATATGCGTGGCGAGGAGCTATTGGGAGAAAGTACTACCGATATAGATGGGAAATACGATATAGCCTGGTCGCATAGCCAACTCAGCGGCCGGGGCAAAAAAGAAGCGGATATTGTCATTAAAGTATTTACCCGGGAAAAGAAATCTCTTCTGTACGAATCCGATATGGATGCTGTGCGTTTTAATGCTTCGCCACGGGAAGAAATTAATGTATCCATTACTACGGCAATAAAGCCCGAAGTGGTGGAGTATGATTATATCCTGAAACAGGTGACTTACTTAGCCGGTAAGGTAGCCATTACCGACCTGCAAGAAAGTAAAGAACACCGGGATATTACCTTCCTGTCTAAAGAAACCGAGATACCGGCAGAAAAAATAGAGCATCTGGTGGTGGCACACCGCTTACAAGCCGAGTCAAAAATTGATGCAGCTTTCTTCTACGCCCTCTTGCGTAAAAACACCTTGCTTAAGAATGACTTTGCCAAATCATTCCACGCCAGGTTGATGATTGATATCAACACAGAGATTCAACCCCTGCTCTATGATGCAGCATTGGCAGACCCAAAAACCATACAACGGGATGTGGAAGCTGCCGCAAAAGAATCGATCGTATCGGCACAAGTAGCCAGAGGATGGAAACGAAATGTGGAGCAGTTGCAACAATATAAAAAGAAGGCGGAAGAATACTATAAAAACGAGCATCCCCGCAAAGTGCTGAACATCATCAGCCGCTTTGTGCTGGAAAATAAGATAGATGAGATAGGTAAAATATTCGAGGAAAACAAAAATGACCTGAATGCCTTTCTGCAAAAAATAACAGATGCTTCTTTCTTTAGCAGTGAAGCAAAAGCAACCCATGCAAAAACAAGCCTTGCTTTAGGCGAATTATTGGGGTTTGATGACCTCATCATCAGTCAAATCAGCGAATCGCAAAAAATTAAAAAACCGGAGGATGTAAAAAAATTAGCCAAACTGAACAAAACGGCCTGGAAAAAAGAATTAACCAAAGCGGCAGACAAAATAGACCTTGCCGGCAAACCATTAGACAAAAAGCTGATTGATCTTCATGCTTCGTCTATTGTTAGAAAAATGGAAAAGGCATATCCTACCATGGCCTTTACTGCACAATTGGAAAGGGAGAAAAAGCCCATTCTGAAAAACCAAAAGGAAATTACTGCCTTTTTATCCAAACACGAAGATTTTGACTTACGGCACAGCAATATTGACCTTTACCTGAAAGATAAAAAAGTAGCGAAGAAGGAAAGCGATGCCATTCGGGAAGAATTGAAATCAGTTCAGCGTGTTTTCAAATTGGCGCCGCATTACAGCAAAACCAATGCACTGTTAAAGGAAAAAGTTCACTCGGCGCAAAGCATTGTAGCTGTAGGCGAAACCCGCTTTGTAAATGAAATTGCTCCAAAGGCAGGCATTAAAGCCGAAGAAGCCAAAACTATTTTCAGAAGGGCAGAAAGAACAAATACAGCCGCCATGCTTATTGTTGGTGAATTGCAGGATACCATGCGGGCTATGGATGTCCCGGCTTTAGAAATGAAATCCCTTGCCATGAAATTGGAGGCTGTAAGCAAAGACTTCCCCAACCTGAAATCACTTTTCAAGCTTACCGATGTATGCGCCTGTGAGCATTGCCGTTCGGTGTATAGTCCGGCAGCATATCTGGTAGAGATATTACATTTTTTGGATAAGAGAAGTGTTACTGATCTTACGGTAATGCCGCATGTAACCACCAATCTTGCCAAAGATGTTTTATTTGAACGCTGGCCTGATTTAGGGGAGATTGACCTGAGTTGCGAAAACGCCAATACCCCTGTGCCTTATATTGATCTGGTGTGCGAATTGTTAGAAGAAGCAGTTGCTCCTGATGCTGGCATAGACTACACCGGGGTGCTTTCAGATGGAGCTGACCCATTAAAAGGTACGATCTCCAATGGACTGCTCAATATGCTGGTAGCGGCAGGTATGCCTGTAACCAATCAGGCACAGATTTTTGAAACCGAAACATCCACAGGCTCATCTGCAACCCTGCCCCATTATTTGCGTGACAAAAAAGTCGTTTGCAAAATCATCAACACGGGAGGAAATAATTACAAGGTATTCCGGTTGAGACAAACACTGTCACCTGCAGAAGAGTTAGCGGCTGCGCCCGAATATGTGAATACAGCTACTTACAATACTTTAAAAGGAGTCAATTACGCTTTTAAATTGCCTTTTGATTTAGACCATGCCGAAGCCAAAGCCTATTTCACTCGCTTTGATATTTCGAAAGCAACACTCATGGAAGATTTTCAATCAGCGGGAAACCCTACTGATGAAACCATTGCAGCAGAGAAGTTGGGATTAACCGATGCGGAAAGAAATCTGATCGTAACACCCAAAGCCAATTTGATTGACCAGCAATCCTATTGGAATGCTCCCGCCCAGTGGGATACGCCCCCCATTATGGGGAATGTCCTGGATTATATGAAAAGGGTTGATCATTTTCTTGACAAAACAGGACTTACATACAAAGAATTGGATTTACTGCTTTCTTTAAGGTTCATTGATCCAGCAAAAAATCTTTTCATTAAGCATCTTGATCTTACCTGCGATACGGAAAAGAAAGAAATTGCCAATCTGGATGTTGCTGCCCTGGATCGCATACACCGCTTTCTGCGTTTGCAAAAGAAAACGGGATGGAAATTTGAAGTAATAGATGAGATTATTTCGCAAGCCAAATTGGGCAATGGAACATTGAATGACGCTTGCCTGGTTAAAGCCGCCAATTTATTAAAGCTATCAGAAAAAACAGGCATTAAGATAGACGAGTTGATAGGCTTTTACGGGGAAATTCCGCACACAATACTGAAAGACGATGCCCCCAAACCCCTCTATCAACAAATGTTTTTGAACAAGGCAAAGAATGGATTTATTGATGAGGGATTGATGCCTGAAAAAGTGGACGGCACTCAATTATTGAGCAATTTTATAACCAGTATCTCGGTTTGCCTGCAAATCAAAGAGCAGGATTTGAACAAGTTGCTGCCGCTGCTACCCGATGGTGACCTCACCTTTTCCAATCTAAGCAGCCTGTTTGCTGCTTCAAGGTTAATGAGGAAAATGAAGCTCAAAGCCGATGATTACGTTATGCTCGCCAACTTAACCGCACTTAATGTATCCAATTCACTGGCAGATACATTGGATTTTGTTGAAGCAGTTGATCGCTTAAATAAATCTCCGCTGAAACTTGCAGATGTCAAATTCATGCTTCAACATGAAGCAAGCAACCTTGCCGATAGAGAAATCAAAGACGATAAGATTAAGCAAATACTGGAGAAATTGCAGAAGGACTATCAAAGTAATTTTTCAGCAAACAAATCTCTCTTTAATGCTAATATGTCGGCCCAGGAGCAGAAAGAGATTTTGCAAAATGCCCTCTCCAAATTGAGCGGCGTTGGTGAAGAAGATGTAAAGACCTTTATTAAATTCATCGATAGAGACTGGACTTCGGCGAATGATGCAAAAACTTTCACCGATAATAAATTAAATGGCTTATTTGATACCAGTTCAATTAAGGCACAAATTGATGCCCTGGCAGCTGCACCCGGACCCGATATCAGCAACGAGCAGAACAATTTGGTCAAAGCATTTTTGGATGCCATAGCGGGTTATCAGCTCCAGGCAGGCAAGCAAACCATTCTTGAGCAAACACTTGCCACAACTTTCAAGGCAGATTTAGAACTGGTAAAGATCGCTTTGAAATATGCCATATTAAAACAACCTGCTCCGGGCACCAGCTTCTTATCCGGTATTTTAAGTGATGATGCACTTATTGATGTTGACATTACACACACAATCCCTGTATTACCGGCCATTACCGCTGGTGCGTTTCCCGACCAGTATCGTGCTCTCAGGCTGGCGCATAAGTTGTTCCCTTTGGTCAACTCTTTCAAATTGGAAAACCAGGACGTGGAGTGGTTTTTCAAAAACAATAAAGACCTGGGTTGGTTTGAATGGGACAGTATTCCATATCAAACAGGGCAGGTGGCGATTAATTATACCAAGTATATTGCCTTTGCAGAAATGATCGACCTGTTGAAACAACTTACGCCTGTACCCAACCCGGCTGATATAGAGCATCCAATCAGTTTCTTTACCATTGGAGCAATGCTTTTGCCGGCAAGTGGTGCCACCAGGAATCAATTTATCGAGGCATTTTCATTGCTGACAGGTTACGCCAAAGAAGATGTAGATGCGATTGATGCACATTTATTCCCATTGTTTAACCTCAACAATTATAAAGACGCCAAAGCGTGGAAGGCTATAAGTGATTGTGCCGAACATTTGAGAAAATTAGGTTCAACGGTTGTTCAGGTACAGGCGTATATCAAACCAGTATTGACGAGTGCTGAAACCAAGCTTTTACGCACTGCGCTGAAAGCAAGGTATGATGAAGATACGTGGCTAAGCACACTCAAAGAAATTATGAGTGCCATCCGCCCGCAAAAAAGAGACGCCTTGGTCGCTTACTTGTTGGCTGAAAATCCTGAAATGAAAACCGAAAATGATTTGTATGATTATTTCCTGGTTGATGTTGAAATGGAATCCTGTATGCCCTCATCCAGGATTGTACAGGCACACGGCACCATTCAGCTTTTTGTACAGCGTTGTTTAATGGGATTGGAGCCAAAAGCAGCAGCCGACGTAAACAACGACAAAGCCTGGGAACAGTGGAAGTGGATGAAAAACTACCGGGTATGGGAAGCCAACCGCAAGGTTTTCCTGTATCCCGAAAACTGGATTGAAGCCGAACTGAGAGATGATAAATCGTTCCTGTTTACCGAACTTGAAAATGAGTTACAGCAAAATGAACTGACCGAATTTACAGCAGAAGAAGCACTGATCCGCTATCTCGAAAAATTAGACAACATTGCGTTCCTGGAGGTGATGGCAACATGGTACCAGTCCGACATTAAAACCATGCATGTTTTTGCCCGGACCAAAGGCGGCGATCCTGCCATTTATTATTACAGAAGATTTGAAAAAGAACGCTACTGGACACCCTGGGAAAAAGTAGAGTTGGATATTTCGGGCGACCATCTGTTAGCATTTGAGCGCAACAATCGTTTAAGTCTGGCCTGGCCGGTGTTCAGTGAGGAGCCTGATCCAGATCCTCAATCTACCATTCCCGTCAGTACTGCGGGATCTGTGGTCAATAATGACAAACCCAAACGAAAACTAAAAATTCAACTTGCCGTCAGCGAATTTGCCAATAAGAAATGGCAGCCGAAGAAAATTTCGAAAGATGGGATACTTACTCCCTATTCATATTTTACTTCCGATGACAACCAGTTCAAAAGAGACATATATAATTTGATGTATTTTGAGCTTGGGCAACAAGTTTGGCTTTTTACTACTTCCTTTGATACGGGATATATTAGTCTTAATGGAATATTTAATATAGCAGGATGCAAAGGATACCCCGAACTTTCGTTTCAAGGTAATCAGTCTCTACCTGACTTTTTCCCTGATTTTAAAGATACATGGTTAAAATCACAGCGTTATAATGAACAAAACTTAATACCGGCTGATGACCTTTCTGTCAGAAATGCGATTTCATTCTTCAATTTTTATGAAATTTTGGGCAAAACTCCAGGCACATTCAGGTTGTCGTATCCACATCAATTTACTTTGATCGACCTGGTTGCTTTGCTCTTTGAATATTTACTGATGTATGCTTATGGTGTCAATACCGCTGCTTTTAGTGAACGGCGGTTTATTAAAATTCCACTGGGTACTTTACTTCCCTATTTCAAGGAAGACAGCAATCATGCCTATGTAATTATACCTGGTTTTTATGAAAGAGAAAAAGAACAGGAAACAGCAGATTCAGTTGTGGTGAACAGAACTGGTTCTAATGTGATGCAATTGATTGAGGATATTATTGCCTTATTCAACAAATATATCGCTAAATACAAAGCTGATCCGGGACAGGACATTAATGCATTGATTCAGGAGTTGGTGGCAGATAATGATTATCAGGAAATTGTTAATGAACTCACGGTGTATGCAAGCTTATCTTATGGCGAGCAATTCAAGAATATGTACCATCCTTTGATTTGTGCTTTGAAAAAAACACTCTACCGGGATGGCATTCCGGAATTTATGAAAAGGGAAACCCAATTGCAGAAAAACCCATTATTCAATTTTGAACAGTATTACGACCCAAACAAGAGTATTGTTCCAAAAACTTATGTATTGGAAGAAGCTGGTATAAAAACTTTGTCGTACCCTGTTGAGGATGTGGATTTCAGCAGCGATGGTTCTTACGGCGGATACAACTGGGAATTGTTTTTCCATGTGCCATTCTTATTGGCTACAAGGTTGACCAGGAACCAACGCTTTGAAGAAGCATTAACCTGGTTTCATTATATGTTCAATCCAACCGGTGCGCTGGAAGGCGATGTGCCTGAAAAATACTGGGTTACAAAACCATTTTATCTAACGCACACGGGCGACTATATTAACCAGCGCATCGACACGCTGCTATACAAAATTGCTGACCCCAATACACCTGAAAGAAAAGAACTGGAGTTTGCCATTGACGAGTGGAGAACCAAGCCTTTCAAGCCCCATGTTATAGCAAGGTTCAGGCCTGTCGCCTATCAAAAGGCGTTGCTGATGAAATACATTGACAACCTGACCGAATGGGGAGATTACCTGTTCAGGCAAGATACCATGGAATCTATTGTTCAGGCTACGCAGATGTATATTTTGGCTGATAAATTATTAGGTCCTAAGCCACGGATAATTCCACCTGTTATAAAAGCTCCGTATGAAACCTATAATCAGATAGAGGCTAAGTTAGATGCCTTTGGAAATGCTTTAATTGACCTGGAAAATATTTTACCAGATCTGTCAGCATTGCCCGAAGGTGGTGCTGAACTGCCACCGGCTCCCATTACATTATCAATGCTCTACTTCTGCATTCCGCAAAACGAAAAGATGCTGGAGTATTGGGACCGCATAGCCGACCGCCTGTTTAATATCCGCCACTGCCGGAATATAGATGGTGTTGAGCGCAGCCTTGCCTTGTTTGCACCGCCTATTGACCCTGGTATGCTGGTAAGAGCAGCGGCATCCGGATTGGATATTTCTGCTGTCATCGCCGGCATTAACGCTCCTACGCCGTTTTACCGCTTTACGGTGTTTGCACAAAAAGCAAATGAACTGGCACAGGAGGTAAAAGGTTTAGGCGTTGCGCTGCAGCAAGCATTGGAGAAAAAAGATGCAGAGGCTATGTCGTTGCTGCGAGACGAACTGGAAATAAAAATGCTCACCGCAATAAAAGACACGAAGCTGCTCAATATTAAAGAATCGAAGGAGCAGATTGAGATATTGAAAAGAGCGAAAGCTACTGCCGAAGAAAGGAATAAGTACTACTCCAGTATTCAAAAAATAATCTCTAAAGAGCAGTTGAATTTGGACAAATTAAGCGAGTCGCATGATTACCAAATGGCAGCACAAATTATACAGGCCACAGCCGGAGTTTTGGCTTTGATCCCTGATTTGGCTATCGGTGCTTCAGGTTTTGGTGGAAGTCCACATGCTGCTGCAAAATGGGGCGGCTCATTCCTGGCACATTCGGCTTCCGCAGCGTCCGGGGTGCTCACGGTACTCTCCACTGCGGCATCGTACGAAGCAAACAGGGCATCCATACTCGGCGGTTACGACCGGCGTTTTGATGACTGGAAACTGCAGGAACGTTTGGCTAAAAAAGAACTGGCGCAATTAGACAAACAAATGGCTGCTGCCGAAATTCGAAAAGAAATTGCAGAATCTGATTTAAAAAACCACGAGTTACAAACCGAAAATTCCAAAAAGGCCACTGAGTTCATGCACACCAAGTTCACCAATAAAGAATTGAGCGAGTGGATGATCGGGCAAATCAGTGCAGTGTATTTCAAATCCTACCAGTTAGCCTACGATTTCGCTAAGAAAGCGGAACGCTGTTATCGCTTTGAGTTGGGTAACGATGATTCATTTATCTCTTACGGCTACTGGGATAGCATGAAAAAAGGTTTGCAAAGTGCCGACCATCTTATCTATGACATCAAACGTATGCAAACAAGCTATTTGGATAAGAACAAACGGGAATATGAAATCACCAGGCATGTTTCATTAGCACAACTTGACCCACTGGCATTGGTAAGACTTAGAGCAACAGGGGTATGTGATTTTGATGTGCCCGAGGTTTTGTATGATATGGATCATCCGGGACAATATTTCAGAAGGATAAAATCAGTAAGTATCAGTCTGCCTTGTATAGCCGGGCCATATACTTCTGTAAGCGCCAAGCTCT
>CAZAUB010000009.1:0-19256 GCA_964488195.1 uncultured Methylobacter sp.
GGGCAATACAGCGCTTATAAATCCACCATGAGACGCTGTTTTGATATACCCAGGGTGCAAGCTTTACCCACCATTTTCCGGCAATGGCAAATGGTGGGCACAAGAGCGCCGCCCGAAACTCTACTTAAAAACGTTATTAAGCTGACCGGGGGCTTTTGGGGCGCTGTCGTCGCCTTGGGATAAATTCGATCCCACATCGGAATAGCGTTCAGTTGTGGACGCCGGAGCACGGACGTCGCCTTCGGATAAATAGGTTAAGAACATCGGTAATAGAACTAGAATGGATAAAACCACCACCAACCCACCGATGGCTAATAACAGTGTCTTAATATTACCTGCAACATTCTCTATAACATTTGAATCCGTTGTGGATAGTGGTTGGTCTGTTTTGTTGTCATGTTCGTCTTGATTTTGCATGATATATCCTCTGGTAACTGATTAAAGGAAATTGGGATATTGCCATACATTCTAAACTTTCGTCCAACAAATTTTTAAGTAATAATGCTCAACTGGCTCTGAATCTGTTTTAGCTGTCAACTTTCTGCTGAGCAAGTAGCCCGGATGGCGCTTTGCGGAATCCGAGCTACGCGGTTTTCGAACTTTGCAGCCCAATGGTACGAAAAACATCAGCAAACATTTCTTTAGTCAGTCGTTTGGTCTGCACGTTGTATCGACTGCTGTGATAAGAATCAACCAGCGTACGACCATCCGGCAAGTTATGCTGGGCATTATGAGCAAATTTAGCGCTGCTCAGTTTCAGTCCGTAGGCTTTTAATACCGCCTGATGGGCAACTAAACCTAAAGCCAGTATGACTGCCTGTTCCGGCAAGGTTTTTAACTCGGCGGCCAAATAATCATTACACTGATTGATTTCGGCATTGGTTGGTTTATTTTGCGGAGGTAAGCATTTAACGGCATTAGTGATACGGCAGTTTTTAAGCGTCAAGCCGTCAGTCAATGACTCGGATTTTACTTGATTGCTGTAGCCGAACTCGTAAAGAGCCTCATACAGCAGCAATCCGGCATAATCGCCGGTAAACGGTCGGCCTGTGGCATTGGCACCATGCATACCCGGAGCCAGTCCGACTATCAGCAATTGGGCAGCGCTATCGCCAAATGGTGCAACCGGACGCGCATGATAGTCGGGATGTTTTTGTTTAACTGCACACAGAAAATCATCCAGCCGTTTACACTGCCTGCAATTTTGATCGAATATTTGTTTTGAATACATGTTTTGTTAAGGTCGGTTTTCCATATGAGCACTCTATCACATCCCTGTGCTCTGGATCCCGGCAATCCATGCCGGGATGACGAGCTTCGTGGGTTGGAACAGCATCTACCATGCTAATTTTCATACCGGAAAATTAACCACCTTGTTACTATCAGAATCCAACAGCTGTAACTTCTCAAGCCGGGGCAACTTCTTTATGACAATTTCCCGTTTACTGGCGGAACTGCGGTCATGTCCGGTCTCGACATAAACCAGCTGTTTGGGCAGCCTGCCGCGAAAATATTTAGCGCCTTGTTTGTCTCCATGTTGATTAAAGCGCCGGGCAACATCGATGGTG
This sequence comes from uncultured Methylobacter sp., assembly GCA_964488195.1. Lineage (GTDB taxonomy): Bacteria > Pseudomonadota > Gammaproteobacteria > Methylococcales > Methylomonadaceae > Methylobacter_A. The sequence goes on from CAZAUB010000009.1 coordinate 1,569, forward strand.
ATGCCGGTATAAAGCGAGTCATCGGTACAAAGAATGATGTAAACCTGCCAAGTCATGGCGTTACACGACCGTTCCAAAAACGGAACCGACGGCTGCGGTCAAACCCATTGCCAGTGCGCCCCAAAAGGCGACACGAAAAGCCCCTTTAATAATGCCTGATCCGCCGGTATAAGCCGCTAAAATACCCAGCAATGTTAAAAACAACAATGATGCGGATGACACCAGCACGATTAAATCGGCATCCTGGGCAAACATGACTATCGACAAAGGCAACACTGCGCCAACGGCAAAAGTGGCCGCCGAGGTCAGCGCCGCCTGAATGGGCCTTGCCGTACCCGTTGTCGATATGCCCAGTTCGTCGCGGGCATGTGCACCCAATGCATCATGATCCATCAATTGTACTGCAACCTGCTCGGCAAGTAACGGATCGAGTCCACGCGATACATAGATGGCTGCCAGCTCTTTTTGCTCATGATGCCCATCTTCATCCAGCTCTTTGCGCTCACGCTTTAAATCAGCCTGCTCGGTATCGGCTTGTGAACTGACCGATACATATTCTCCCGCCGCCATCGACATCGCCCCGGCAACCAGGCCTGCAACACCGGCCAAGACAATGTCATTATGCGTCGCATGGGAGGCGGCAATACCCACGATTAAACTGGCCGTGGATACGATGCCGTCGTTTGCGCCCAGCACGGCAGCGCGCAGCCAGCCGATGCGATGAGTCCGGTGTGTTTCGGGATGATGGGGTAACATTTGGGTTCCTTTTTTAAAAATCCGAAAGCGTTTTCGGCGGTATAGCCGCCCGCAAGGCATTCAATACCGCAAGGACATCGATGATTTCCTGGGTAATGGCTCCGGCTACCGGAGTCAAATAACCCAGTCCGGCAAACACCATGCCTATCAGACTCAGCGCCATGCCGCCTACCGCGCTTTGCAGGGCAATTTTACGCATCCTCTCGCCGATATGAAACAGCTCATCGACCTTTAACAGCGAACTGTCCATGATCACCGCATCCGCCGATTCGCCAGTGATGTCGCTGTTCTGGCCGAAGGCTATGCCGATGGTCGCGGCAGTCAACGCCGGCGCGTCATTAATGCCGTCGCCCAGAAACACGGTTTTTGCCGTTTTGGTTTCAGCGCGCACCAGCTCCAATTTCTGCTCGGGGCTTTGGCTGAAATAAACATGTTCAATGCCGACCTGATCGGCCAAAAAACGCACTTCCGATTCCCTGTCGCCAGACACCAGCATCACCTTGTCAAACAGGTGACTGGGTCGCAGGTGGTTGATGAATGATGAACTGTCGGTGCGCACCTCATCCCGAAATTGCAGTGTCGCCGCGTAGGCATCGTCAATCAATACCACGCATTCCAGGCCGCCGGTCACGGGCGGCAAGGCTTCGGCAACATCCGGGCGCTGTTCGACAAACTTTTTGCGGCTGGTAATCTGGATCCGCTTTCCGGCTACATTGCCTTTAAGCCCTTCCCCCGGCAACTCGGTGATATTGGTCACGCTTAATAAAGATAACGCCGATTTTTCCGCCGCTGTGATGATCGAGCGGGATAGCGGATGCTTGGAATAGCGCTCCAGGCTAGCAATTAAGATTAACACCTCCTGCTCATTATGCCCTTCGCCGGGAATCAACGTAGTCAGCGAGGGGCGACCATAAGTCAGAGTGCCGGTTTTATCAAAAATAGCCGTGCGGCAAGTGCCGATGGTTTCCAGTATGGCCGGATTCTTGATGATAATTTCCCGCCGCGCGGCCAGCGAAATCGAGCTGATAATGGTGACCGGTATGCCGATCAGTAACGGACATGGGGTGGCGATTACCAGCACCGCCAGAAAACGAACCACTTCGCCGCTGACCGCCCAGGCACTCAGCGCTATGGCAACGGCCAATGGCGTGTACAGCGCGCCCAGTTGATCGCCCAACCGCCTGATATTGGGACGATATTGTTCGGAAGACTGCATCACCTCCATGATCTTGGCATAGCGGGAATCGACAGCCAATTTGTCCGCTCGGATCGTTAACGCCGAATCGCCATTAATCGCACCGGAAAGCACTTGGGAGCCGCTGACTTTCGACATCATATACGGCTCGCCGGTCAGATAGGATTCATCCATGGTACTGGAGCCTTCCAGTACCGTGCCGTCAACAGGACAGATTTCATGCGGCAGTATCAATAGGGTATCGCCGATATTAACCTGCTCCGTGGTAATGTCGGCAAGTTGATCGCCCGATTTTCGATGCGCGACTGACGGCATACGCTTGGACAATGCTTCAAGCACCGAAGAGGCCTTGCGCACCGCATAGGCTTCCAGCACCACGCCGCCGGAAAGCATCAACACCACCAAACTGCCGGCCAGATATTCATCCAGTAAAACCGCCGTCACGATGGACAGGCCTGCCAGTAAATCAGCGCCCCAATCGCCCTGTCCCAATTTCACGCTAAGTTGATAAACCAGCGGAATGCCACCCAGCGCCAGCACGGCAAGCAGAGGCAGTTGCATCAGTTCGATCGGAAAAAAGAATTGTCCTTGGTAAATTTCAGCCGTCGCCGAACTTAAAGCGGCATTCAATGATAGCGTATAGACTTCATGCTCAATATCAAGCGCATAGTGCAACACCAGATAAGCGCCGATGCCGAGCAGGCTTAAAATTGCAATGATGTTTTCGGATGTTGCACGGGGGATCGTTGCTTGCTTATCGGTCATGATCTTCAGCCTCGCAGCTTTTTGTGTATCCCATTTTATCGGCAAGGCGGGCAATTGTAGAAACTATTTGCGTCTCTACACGGAAGCCGCGCCGGAAACGCCAGTTCTCGCTCCCGCTCGAACCGGCTTATTCCGGCCTACAAAGTTGTTTGACGCATATCAGGAGTGCAAGCTTTGCTTGCCCCTTAGCAATAATTACAGGCGTAGCCTGCACTCCACGCTACGCAGGATTTTCGCTATTGATAAAAAAGCAATCCACTGCAAATTGCTGCCGGGTTTTTTCCATTAACGCCTTGATGCCGAATTGCTCTGTGGCATTGTGGCCTCCTGCAAACATGTGTATGCCTGCCTCTTGGCTTTCATGCCAATCGTGTTCGCTGATTTCACCGGTAATATAAGCATCCAGCTGTTCTTTTTCGGCCAAGCGCCATTCGCTGTTTGCGCCACCGGTAATAATACCGACCGACCTGATCAGCGCGTTGTTGTCGGGCGTTGCCAGAATAACATTGTGCCTGAGTACGGCCTCCAGTTTTTGTTGCAGCGCGGCGGCGGTTAGCGGTTGTTCGAGTACGCCTTTAATGCCGGTCGCCGAGCCTTTGTAATCGCCGAAGGGCTGTTGTTGCCTGCAATCGATCAGCTGCCCCAAGGTAGCGGCATTGCCGATTTCAGGATGTCCGTCCAGCGGTAGGTGATAGCCGAACAGGTTGATGTTGTTTTTTACCAGAGGGGAAACCCGTTTGGCAAAGGAGCCGATTAATGGTTTTGCGCCATGAAATGTCCAGAACAGGCCATGATGAACGACCAAGGTATCGGCCTTGTTTTCAACCGCCTGATTAATCGAATCGCGGGTTGCGGAAACGGCAAAGGCGATACGCTCGATATGTTCAACTCCTTCTATTTGCAGGCCGTTAGGGCAATAGTCGGCATAGGTTTCGGGGCGGAGCAGAATTTGGTAATAGTCGTTCAGTTGTGCTCGGGTGATCATAGTGCTGATGCCTTAAATTGTCGCCAAATGGTTTTAAAGGTTTCGGTCAGGAGCTGGTCATCGACCTCAATGCGTTCGGATATTTCGGCGATGCTAAACCAGTCGCCGTCGTCGATTTCATCGGCTGCCAGCATAAACGGGCCGTTATGAATGCAGCGGTAGACCTGAATAAATTCCATGCCGATAGCTGCGGTGGCCGGTAATTTGAATAGCGGTTCCAGAGTGTGGGCGCTGATGCCCAGCTCTTCTTCAATTTCTCTGACGGCGCTGATGTCGTAGTCCTCACCGGCATCAACATGCCCGGCCGCCGAGGTGTCCCAAAGCCCGCCATTGAGATCTTTTTTCATGGAGCGTTTTTGCAGGAATAACCGAGCCTCATCGTTAAAAACCAGGATGTGCACGGCGCGGTGCCGAAGACCTGTCGCATGAATGATATGACGCGGACAGGTGTCGGTGATGCAGTCGTTTTCATCAACGACGGAGAGTAGTTCGGTATTCATCAGTAAGAGTTTGAAGTCAATCAGAATAGCAGATTCTAGACTTTTGTAAGGGCTACGCAAGCATAGTTCATGCGATTTGCGGGTACTGCGGGGATTAGTCCATGCTCACATCCTTGGATGTGAGCATGTTTAAACGGGGATGTTAGCTAACGCTGCCGGCTTCTGTTGCGGCGGGCACTTCAATTAACCGGCCTGATTTACAGTCGTAGATATAGCCGTAAACAGGAATATCGGATGGAACCAGCGGATGATTCTTAATGCGTGTTACATCTTCCAGCACGCTTTGTTCTTGGTCTTTAATGGTCAGCCAATTTATATGTTTAGCTTCGTGTGAACCCGGCCCTGTACCGGTGTCATACCACAAGCCTTTTTCGTCCAGGGATGCCGTTGTTAAGCTGCTGCCCAACAGGTCGCGCATGATGTCGTCGGTAAACAGTTCCATGCCGCAGTTGGTATGATGAATGACAAACCATTCGCGGGTTCCCAATAATTTATAGGAGATGACCAAAGAACGGATCGCATCGTCGCTGGCGCGGCCACCGGCATTACGAATGACGTGGGCGTCACCTTCGGCTAAACCGGCATATTTGGCGGGATCCAAACGGGCATCCATGCAGGTCAGGATGGCAAAATGTCTTCCTGGAGGCAGGGGCAAATCGCCTTTGTCACCGAAATCAGTCACATAATCTCTGTTTGCTGCTAAAACTTCATTAAGAATTTTGCTCATAAACACCTCTCATTATAATTGTTGGGCCATAAAAAAGCCGCTTGCTCCTGATCACTAAGGGGGGAAATGAAAAAGACCAAGCGGCAGTTAGACTACTACCTCCGACCAAGAGTCTACTCCAATAAAACAGGGTTTCAAATAGCGATATAGGTTATACAATATAAACTTAAAGTTTATAATAAAACAGATATGGCTAAATTAAATAATACGCAGGTGTTTTGCCGGATTGTCGAGTTGGGCACGTTTGCAGCGGTTGCCCGAGAAATGAACCTTTCGGCAATGATGATCAGCAAATACATGGCTCAGCTGGAAGAATCCCTGGGAGTTGCGTTATTAAACCGGACAACCCGAAAATTGAGTATGACCGAGGCGGGGAAAATCTATTATTACCGCAGCAAGCAGCTGCTGGATGATTTCTCGGAACTGGAAGAATTTACCTCGCAGCTGGGCCTTCAGGTAAAAGGTACACTAAAAATCAGCGCGCCTATCGATTTTGGCGGACTTTATATGGTGCCTGCCATTGATGCATACCAACGCAAATATCCCGATGTCAAGATTTTGATGACCTTGCATAACAGCCGGGTTAATTTAAGCGAAGGTAGTTTCGATTTGTCTATTCTGGTGACGGATACACTTGATTTGGGCGTGGTTGCCCGGAAAATTGCCCAAACCCGATTATGTACCTATGCTTCTCCCGACTATCTCGCCGAATACGGCGAGCCGCAAACCATTGCCGAGTTAAGTTCGCATCGCTGCCTGCATTATATGGATACCCCGCATAAAGATTATTGGGTGTTTAATGACGGTGGCGAGGAGGTTAAAATCAAGGTGAACTGGCACTTTGCCTCCAACAATGGCAGGGCTTTGTGCCAGGCAGCCGCTTTGGGCATGGGCATAACCCAGGCGCCTGAATTATCGGTGATGAATTATCTGGAACAGGGAAAGTTGATCGAGATTTTGCCGAATTTTCGCATCCCCTCGCTGGTTTGTTATGCCACCTATCTGCAAAGACGCTTTCTTCCCGCCAAATTGGCAACGTTTGTGGATTTTTTAATCAAGTACTTTGCAGAAAATAGTAAACTCACGAAATAATTTTAATAATAGAACGCGGATGCCAAAAGTAGGTGCCTACTTTTGGCATCCGCGTTCCATTTCTCTAACCGCTGAATACCTGCCTGAAATTCACCTAAAAACACACAACATGGCAAGACGAAACAAACATAGCCTGGAAGAAATCAGGGAAATGGTTCTGGATGCAGCAGAAACCATCATCATTAATGAAGGCTATTCGGCGTTAACCGTGCGCAAGATTGCGACGGACATCGGTTATACCGTCGGCAGCATCTACATGGTATTTGCCAACATGGCCGATTTAGTCACGCACATTAAGGCGAATACCGTGGATGAGCTTATCGGGCAGTTGCAGCAAGTTCCAGACTGTATTCCTGAACGCTATATTGCAGAGCTGTCCAAGGCATATTTAAAGTTTGCCGACCGAAACTTTAACCGCTGGAGCATGATTTTTGCTCAGGATGCCGAAATCCCTGAATGGTATCAACAGAAAATCAACCTGATCTTTAGTCAAATAGAGACACAGTTTGCACAACTTGAGCCGGACTGCACAACGCAACAACACAAACTGGCGGCACAGGCGCTCTGGAGCGGAGTTCACGGAATTTGTACCTTGTCCCTGACCGGTAATCTGGATGCGGCGGATATTAACGATGTAGAGGATGCCATCGTATTGCTGGTAGAAAGCTTTATTGGCGGCTGGGTGGGTTCGTTACTTTCCAAAAATAAACCATAAAAAGCTGGACATTATCTGCTGAGCTTAAAAACTGTATTTATGATGATGCTACTCCTCCTTACTCCGGCCCTCTACCGTACGACATAGGTATCCACCCAACTCGTCATCCCGGCAGGGAATGCCGGGATGACGTTGATGGAATTTGTGTGGTGCTATGAAGCAGCGACATGTTTTCTGGATTTTACACTTCCAGAATCCACCAAAAAGGAGCATTATCAGCGGTCGGCCACCATGACAGAACCAATCGTCCCTCATTATTTATTTAGGAGAAAGCCATGCTTTATATCGAACCCAATCAGTCAGGTAGTAAAGTCAACTTTAAATCTCGTTATCAAAATTTTATCGGCGGCCGTTGGGTCGACCCGGTCAAGGGGCAGTACTTTGAAAATTCAAGCCCGATTAACGGCAAGGTTTTTTGCGAAATCCCCCGCTCCAGCGCTGGGGATATTGATCTGGCGCTGGATGCGGCTCATGCTGCCCGAGCGGCCTGGGGAGACACTTCGGTCACTGAGCGCTCGAATCTGCTATTAAAAATTGCCGATAGGATTGAAGCAAACCTTGAAACGCTGGCCGTTGCCGAAACCTGGGATAACGGCAAGGCGGTGCGCGAAACGCTGGCGGCGGACATTCCGCTGTGCGTCGATCATTTTCGCTACTTTGCGGGGTGCATTCGCGCCCAGGAAGGTACCATCGGTGACATCGACAAAAATACCGTCGCTTATCATTTTCACGAACCGCTGGGTGTGGTCGGGCAGATTATTCCGTGGAATTTTCCGTTGCTGATGGCCTGCTGGAAGCTGGCTCCCGCCTTGGCGGCCGGCAACTGTGTGGTCATGAAACCGGCAGAACAAACGCCTGCGTCTATCTTGGTGCTGATGGAAATAATCGGCGATTTATTGCCCGCAGGCGTGGTTAATATCGTCAACGGCTTTGGTGCGGAAGCAGGGCAAGCGTTGGCGACCAGCACCCGGATCGCAAAAATAGCCTTTACCGGTTCGACGCCTGTCGGTTCGCATATTTTAAAATGCGCGGCGGAAAACATTATTCCATCGACCGTTGAGCTGGGCGGCAAATCGCCGAATATCTTTTTTGAAGATGTGTTGGATCAAGAAGACGCGTTTATCAGCAAATGTATTGAAGGCGCGGTGCTGGCATTTTTCAATCAGGGCGAAGTGTGTACCTGCCCCTCACGGCTGTTGGTTCAAGAATCCATCTATGACGCATTTATCGCGAAAGTCATTGCGCGCGCCAAGCAGATTAAACGCGGCAATCCGTTGGATACCGAAACGATGGTCGGCGCACAAGCTTCCAAACAACAGTTTGATAAGATCCTTGGTTACTTACAAATCGGTAAAGATGAAGGCGCTGAAGTTTTAATGGGCGGCAAGGCTGAGTCTTTAGGCGGCGGATTCTCTGAAGGCTATTATATTGAGCCGACGATCATGAAAGGCGGCAATAAGATGCGTATTTTTCAGGAAGAAATTTTCGGCCCGGTCATATCGGTCACCACGTTTAAGGATGAGGCCGAAGCCTTGGCGATTGCCAACGACACTCAGTTTGGTCTGGGCGCCGGTGTCTGGACGCACGATATGAACCGAGCGTACCGTATGGGACGAGGCATTCAGGCTGGGCGCGTTTGGATTAACTGTTACCACCATTATCCGGCTCATGCGGCTTTCGGCGGCTATAAGAAATCAGGTGTGGGTCGCGAATGCCATAAAATGATGCTGGATCATTATCAGCAAACCAAAAATATGCTGGTCAGCTACGATATTAATCCATTGGGGTTTTTCTAGGTTCTATTCAGCAGTTAGAAAAATAGCACGCGGATGCCAAAAGTAGGTGCCTCTAGGCGATGCGGATTTGACTGATAAGCACTGATAAAACAGAGCTTCTTCATAAAGATATAGTTGCCCGGAAAAGTTTTGTTTCCTCGCAGCTGTTCCCGGTATATGGATGTCCCCTGTAGGGCGCGCAGCACGCCCTACGTATGCAGGTTAAATCCGTCTAATCAGTGTTATCCACGTTCTCATGCTGAATGGTTACAGTTTATACATCATACAAACCCACAGGACGTTAAATAATGATTACAAAGACAGGTTGGCTCCTTCATCAAGTTCTTCACGGCGAAATCACTCATGCAGATTACATGAGTGCAATACAGCCCGGCGACTCTGTCGAGCTGGCTGAGCAGCAATATGTCGAGGCGCAAAAGACCTTTGAAAATCAGCAATCATTAGTTAACAACCTGAGCGATGATTATGACTTTATCGTAGTCGGGGCAGGTTCTGCCGGGTCGGTCACCGCCGCGCGGCTTTCTGAAAATCCCGACTGGCGCGTCTTGTTATTGGAAGCGGGTACTGCCGATACTCATCAGGATGTTTTTACCCCTTACCGCTGGCCGCATCTTTTTTATGGCGATCTGGACTGGGGATACAGCACCGTCAAGCAGCAACATGCCAATAACCGCGTGGTACATTGCCCCCGAGGCAAAATGACCGGCGGCTCCGGCAGCATGAATGCCTCGGTTTGGGTGTGGGGGCACCCGATGGATTTTGACAGCTGGGCTTATCACGGCAATCAGGGTTGGGATTATGAAAACGTCCGGCAGATATTTAAATCGATGGAAGATTATTCCGGGGATGTCGGCAAATACCGTGGCGTAGGCGGCCCAATGCCCTGCGGCCTAAATGAAGATCCCAGTCCGTTGGCAGCGGCTTTTGTCAAAGGCGCGATCGAGCAAGGCATACCTTATGTTCAATCCTACAATGGCCCCGACTTGAACGGGGTCAGTTATTTTGAACTGAACCGCAAGGATGGCGAACGTTTTAATGTCAGTCGAGCCTATTTGGTACCTGCGATGGCGCGGCCAAATTTAACGGTGTTGAAAAATGCCGACACCCGTAAACTGACTTTTACCGGCACCCGCTGCACCGGCGTCGAAGTACTCGTAAACGGAAAAATCAGCAGCTTTAAGTCAAATCAGGAAACCATTGTTTGTTGCGGCGCGGTCAATACGCCCAAATTGCTGATGCACTCGGGACTTGGCTCTTCATCGGAGCTTGCGGCGCTCAATATTCCTGTAGTGGCTGATCTTCCAGGGGTAGGCAAAAATCTTCAGGATCATATCCTGTTGGCCGGAATTAACTACGAATGCAAGGGCGAGTTGCCGCCGTTACAAGGCAATGCCGCCGAGGCGACGTTATGGTGGAAATCCAATCCAACATTGCATTCTCCCGACATCCAGCCGGTGTTTATCGAATTTCCGTTTGCAACGCCGGAACTGGCGACAGGAGTGCCGGAAAACTGTTATGCGATTGCCCCAAGTCTGGTTCGCCCCGCGTCTTGCGGCTCGATCAGCTTAAGCTCGAATGATCCTGCGGTAGCGCCCAATATCGACATGAATTATCTGGGTTGCGATGCGGATATTAACGCCCTGGTCGCCTCGCTTGATCTTTGCCGGGAAATCGGCAACTCATCCGCATTTGTCGAACACCGAAAACAGGAAATTTTACCCGGTTCGTTAAAAACCAAGGCTGAAAAAATCGATTTTATCCGCATGAGTACCACGACTTACTTTCACCCCACCAGCAGTTGCCGCATGGGCATTGATGCAATGGCGGTAGTCGACCCGGCCCTGAAAGTCTATGGCGTGGAGGATTTAAGAATTGCCGACGCATCGGTGATGCCGGAAATTACCTCCGGCAATACCAACGCCCCCAGCATGTTAATGGGCGAACAGGTTGTGCGATTTATCAAGGCAGAGCGGCAAGTAGGATAAAAAAACCGGTTTATGCAGTCGGTCTGAGACTTGAGTATGCTTAGCGTATTTTTTAAAATAACAAATGAGTTAAGCTGTCCTTCTTTGGGTAACGAACACAGCAAAAACTCATTTAATTTTGTTGTCATAATTTATAGTTAAGATAACTTTGCTCTAATTATTTACGTCGGTTTTGTAATGAGGAGATGACAATGTTAAATGAACTTAAATCTTCAATTTCTTTACTTCAATCCTATCTCACATGGTTTCTAAACATGTCAGGAGGGGTGGCAACCTATATCCTGACCCTGTTTTTTGCCCTGTTCGTGATTCTTGAATTTTGTGATCCCAGAGAAAAGCTGCTCGCAAAACAGTTGCGCCAGTCCTATCGGACGAACATCGAGTTATTTGTTTTTAACAGCGTTGTTATGTCGTTATTGTCGGTACCATCGCTGCTGATTTTGGCTGAACAATACGCCGATAAAGGCCTGCTCAACTATATCTCGAATCCCGTCTGGAAAGCGGTTCTTTCGTTTTTAGCGATCGATTTGTTGCTGTATTTCTTGCATAAAGCCAGCCACAGCTTCGATTGCTTGTGGATGTTTCACAAGGTGCATCACAATGATCCTTATTTGAATGTTTCAACGGCATTTCGGATACATCTTTTGGAAATAGTAATCATCACCGTCATGAAGGCGATGCTGGTTATTGTTTTAGGAATACAAGGGTCATTGTTGCTGGCGAATGAGGCGATAATTACCTTTTTTACCATGCTACATCACACCAATATTTCATTCCGGGGCGAGCAATTCCTGGGTCGGGTAATTATCACGCCGTATCTGCACCGTGCTCACCATTCAACCCGGCGTAATGAGCATGACCGCAATTATGGCGCAGTTTTGTCTATATGGGATCGTCTGTTCGGCACTCTGGCAGAGCTGAAACCTGCGGCAATAGGTCTCAATGGAAGCTCGCCGCAAGAGCTTATAAGCCTAGTAACGTGCGGCTTTACAATGACCGGCAGCCCATCCGCTCAACCTGCCAACCTTGATGTAATGATCGCTGAAGCAGCCTATTACAAAGCTGAAAAACGCGATTTTCGCCCAGGCAATGAGCTTAGAGATTGGCTGGACGCAAAAAGTGAAATTATCAGATTGGTTTACGGCGAGGAACAGGTCAGAACTAACCTAAAAGAGAAATGGCGGGATTGGGTTGGGATTATGAACAATGCTTTAAATGGCAGAAACCAGAAATATCCGTTGTTTCGGAAGTTGATTAATTAAGTGCCGATACAGTGAAGCGCATCAATGTGGATCGTGCGCTTCCTTCGTCAGCAGCATCCTGAGACCCTATACAAGCCATCACCCCTCTTTAAGCTGATCCAGCACCTGGGTTAATTTTTCCAACTGTTTGTGCAAGATACGGGTTTGTTTTTCAGCATGCTGCTTGTCAAACTCCAGTTTCATGCACTTATCATTGAGTTGTTGGTTGGCCATTTTAAGCGCCTCACACCGATTGCAGCAATCTGTGTGATTATCCTGGGCGCTGCTGGAGACGCTGTTCTGAACGCTATTGGGAACGTTTACGGAATTATCGACTGACTGCTTTACTTCGTGTTCCTGATGAAAGGTTTCGGGGCGGTCGACAACGACCTCAGTATCGTCAACTGTACTGGAAGGGGCGATGTCAGGCTCTGGTTCGGGGTTAATGCCCGCCATTCCGCCCTTTAAAAGCATGGCGTTAATTTTATTACGGAGTAGAAAAAATACAGCGGCTTCACTGGTCTTGCCATCAGCACAAATCACAATGATCGGCTTTTCACGATTTAATGTTTTAAGTTGCATCCGTAATGAGAAAAAAGGCGCATTGATACTGTGATCAAGGTGATGGCTTTCATATTCATCCGGCGTACGCACATCCAGCAATGTAGCGCCCTGTTGCACTGCTTTTTGCATCTCCAGGTAATCAACAAACGTTAGCGAGGGCTCTTTTATTAAAGATACAAATTGCGGTTTATTCAGCCGCAATAAAGAAATATCGGTCAGCGCTGTAATCGTTACGTTTCGGGGCGCATCGGAAAGCAGTGAGTCCTCGCCAAAGGTATCGCCGGTTGCCAGTTGGGCCAATTTAATCTCTTTCGCGTTAGGCGATGGCTTGCGCGTCAACTCGCAGTGCCCGTTTTTAATCAGATAATAATAGTCTCCCATGCTACCTTGCTCGATAATAACTTCACCCTTGCTAAAATGGACTGCTTCAAGGCTCATTAAGATTTTTTGTAGATTGGTAGGGGGGAGGCGTTGAAAAATCGGCGACCTCAATAATGCTGACATCCAGTCATCTGAATCGTCTTGAGTCTCTTCTATAAACATGTAACTGTTGTCCTTTTTATAAACAAGAGGCTGAGATTATTAACAATATCAGCATTCAGCCGAAAAAAAAACGTAGCATGCCGTTTGCGACGGCATCACAAGTGAATCAAGTCTAATTCGGTTGAACACTTTCTGCGACAATAACTTCACCAACGAGTCGTGTCATACATTTCTTGGTAGCTATTTTAGTACATAACGCAGCTTGTGAGTGCTTGGCAATATTATCAACGGTAGTCAGTATACGAGTAATTAGTCTATTTTTGGAACATTAGCTTGGGATAGGCCAGGGTAAACGCATTAAAACTGTTTAAAAATCATGATAACTAGGTAGTCGAAAAGTTTCTTTGGGCATTTTTGCATTTGTCTATTATGTTGCCTTCTCTTTGGCTCATGGCTAGACGCCCACCAGATGGAAAGATAAAACAGCTTTTCGGGTTATACGCTGTGCTCTTGTACTCTCTGGATAAAACTCAACTTAGATGTGTTTTTTTAGGCATCTTTAACAATTAAAATTATAATCACCTAAGTCTTACCTCATTCCGGGTAAAACCAACTATAGACAACCAATACAGGGGGAAGTCAATGGAAAGAAAAGAAGCGATGGACTTTATGATTAAGTTGCTCAAACTTATGTTACATAAAGAAGGGTCTGATTTATTTATTACCGCTGGTTTTCCTCCTGCAATAAAAGTCAAAGGCAAGATGACGCCGGTTTCGCAGCAGCCATTATCGGCTAATGATTCCAAGGCTCTGACGCAGTGCATCATGAATGATAAGCAGCTCAAGGAATTTGAAGAATCACAAGAATGCAATTTTGCGATTTCGCCGGCAGGACTATGCCGGTTCAGGGTCAACGCCTATGTCCAGCAAGGCTGCCAAGGCTTGGTTATCCGGGTCATTGCCGCAGAAATACCCAATTTTGAAAAGTTGGGTTTGCCGCCTGTTTTAAAAGAAGTGATGATGAACAAAAACGGCCTGGTTATCATGGTCGGCGGCACAGGATCAGGTAAATCAACGTCTATGGCGGCCATGATCGACCATCGTAATCAGAACAGTTACGGCCATATCATCACTCTGGAAGATCCGATTGAATACGTGCATGCCCATAAAAATTGCGTCGTCATGCAACGGGAAGTCGGCGTCGATACCAAGAGTTGGGAAGCCGGATTGCACAACACCCTGCGGCAGGCCCCCGATGTTATTGTGCTGGGCGAAATTCGCAGCGCCGAAATTATGAATTACGGGCTGGAGTTTTCTCAAACCGGTCATTTGGCTCTGGCTACCTTGCATGCAAACAATGCCAATCAGGCTATCGACCGGATTTTAGGATTCTTCCCCATGGAGGCCCAGACCAAACTGATGCAGGATATTTCGGTCAATTTACGCGCCATTATTTCTCAGCGTCTGGTTAAAACCGTTGATGGCGGGCGTTGTGCGGCCATTGAAATTTTATTAAATACACCGTTGATTTCAGATTATATTGCCAAAGGTGAGGCCTCCAGCATCAAGCCGTTGATGGCCAAATCCCGTGAACTGGGTATGCAAACTTTTGACCAGGCCTTATTGGAACTTTATCAGGCGGGCAAAATAGATTATGAAGAGGCCTTAAGAAATGCCGACTCCCAAAATGAGTTGCGTTTGCAAATCAAATTAGCCTCCGGTGAAGACCGATCCAAGGGCGGGCTTTCGTTGCAATCCAAAGAAGACGGCAGTGACGAGGAGGAGGATGGCCTACGGTAATTTATTATTCGCAGATCAATATAGGCCGAATTTAAACGCTCTCCCATCACACAAAACCAGATACTGACATGACCCTGACACCTTATTTAAAATTAATGCTGGAAAAAAATGCGGATAGCTTGTCTTTAAAAGCGGGTTCTCCGGCACTCTTGGGATTAGCCGGGGAGGAATATCCCTTGGGTAAAAATGAGCTAAGCTCAAATATAATAAAAGAAATTACCTTTGGTCTCATAAATGACGCTCAGAAGCAGGAATTAATCCAAAATAAAGCGCTAAAGTTTAGTTGCACCGCACCCGACGGTGAGAATTTTATGGTTAATGCCAAGGTGGAGGATAACGGTTTGGTATTGGTGATTGTCCCGGACTCAGGGCAAGCAAAAGTCGAATCCGATGAATCCGAAACTGACAATTATCCAGGCTGGACTGAGCGCAGGCAGAGATCGGTCAGTTATCAGATTTTGGGTGCAACGCCGGAAGATAATTTAAACATTCTGCCGTATCTGGCGGAAATGACTAGATTGGAGGCCTCTGATTTGTTTTTAACGGTTGGATCTCAGGTCAAAGCCAAAATTTATGGCCGATCTATACCTCTGGATGATTTTATGCTGACTCCCGAATTAACGCAATCGGGGGCTTTCGGGATTATGACCCAGGAACAAATCAATGAGTTTTTAGTCACCAAAGATCTGGATTTTGCGATCAGTCTGCCGGACGGCAGTGCACGTTTTCGCGCCAATGTCTTTTATCAACGCGGAACCGTAGGTCTGGTTATGCGGCTGATTCCCTCGGCAATTCCAACCGGTAAGGAGTTAGGCACACCGGATATTGTAATGGAATTAATTATGGCTAAACGGGGACTGTTACTCATGGTAGGCGGCACCGGACAGGGAAAATCAACCACGCTGGCGGCTATGATTAACCACCGCAATGCCAATTCAGCCGGCCATATTTTAACCATTGAAGACCCGGTTGAATTCTCGCACCCAAACCTGAAATCAATAGTCAATCAGCGCGAAGTCGGCGTAGATACAGACTCGTATGCCAGGGCGTTAAAAGCTTGTTTGCGGGAAGCGCCCGATGTTATTTTTATTGGCGAGATTCGAGATCGGGAAACCATGTCGGCGGCTTTGGAGCTGGCCAATACCGGTCATCTATGTATCTCGACGATGCATGCAAACAATGCCAATCAGGCCATGGAGCGGGTAATCAATATGTTCCCCCATGATCATCATGCGCAATTATTTATGGATCTTGCTGTGAATCTAAATGGCGTTATTTCCCAACGCTTGATTCCTGATACATCAGGGCGGCGTTGCGCAGCTATTGAGGTGATGATTAACACCCCGTATATAGCGAGCCTGATTTTAAAAGGGGAGTTGAGTGAAATTAAAACGGCCATGACAACAAGCGGCAGCAAAGGTATGAAGACATTTGATGACGCCTTGTTTGAACTGTACAAAACAGGAAAAATCAGTTTGCAAGAAGCACTGAAAAATGCCGATTCCAGTAATGATTTGGAAGCAAAAATTAATTTTGGTTGATAAAGCAATAGAACGCGGATTTAAGCGGATTTTTAAAAAAGCCTCGCTAATTCGCTAGTTCCCAAGCGCCAGCTTGGGAATTCGATTTTGGAAGCTCTAGCTTCCAGTTTCACGAAGCTGGAGCTTCGCCTTCTGGGTTCCCAAGCTGGAGCTTGGGAACCAGCGCAAATTATGTGTTGAAAGCCAAATTGGAAAATAAGCCGGTATAATAAACAAATTTTCCAACTTTTTGAGTGATATGACTAAACAAAGAAAAGCAGTGGCATTAATTTCCGGCGGTCTGGATTCAATGCTGGCGGCGAAGACTATCATGGAACAGGGCATCCATGTCGAGGGCATCAACTTCTTTACCGGTTTCTGCGTGGAAGGCCACACCCACGCCATCAGGGCCAATGACAAGGCCAAGCCTAAACGCAACAACTCCTTATGGGTCGCCGAACAGTTAGGCATGAAGCTGCACATCGTCGATGTTATCGAAGAATATAAAGATGTCCTGATTAACCCCAAACACGGCTACGGCGCGCACATGAATCCTTGCCTCGATTGCAAGATTTTCATGGTCAACAAGGCCAAGCAATGGTTGGTTGAAAACGATTTCGATTTTATCATCACCGGCGAAGTGATCGGCCAGCGGCCGATGTCGCAACGCAAAGCGACGATGCCGATAGTGTCCAGGGAATCAGGCGCCGATGATTTATTATTGCGGCCTTTGTGTGCCAAGAATTTGCCTGCAACCCTGCCGGAACGTGAAGGCTGGATTGATCGGGAAAAGCTGCATGATTTTAGCGGACGCTCACGCAAGCCGCAGATGGCGATGGCCGAGCAGTTCGGCTTTGATGATTATGCTCAGCCTGCAGGCGGCTGCTGTTTTCTGACCGATGCCAGCTATTCGTCCAAACTGGTCGATTTATGGCAGGCGCGTGACGGCGATAAACAATACGACCTGGATGATGTGATGCTGCTAAAAGTCGGTAGGCACATCAGGCCGAGGCAAAATTTTAAAATCATCGTAGCCAGGGAAGAAGGCGAAGGCCGTTTTATGCAGGGTTACAAAAAAGAATTTATTACCCTGCATTGCGCCAGCCATGCAGGGCCGCTGGTGCTGGTGGACGGCTCGCCTTCCGCTGAGGATTTGTTCCTGGCGGCACGGATTACCGCCCGATACGGTCAGGGACGTGATGCCGAACAAGTCGATGTAAGCATTGTCGATAAAGACGGTTCTGAAAGGATTATTCAGGTTAAGCCGTTTGCTGCTGACGAAATTCCGCAACAGTGGTTTATATGAACAGAGAGATTCTCAATGCCCGTCGCCTCCTGTGTCCGTTGCCGGTCATTCGTACCCAGGATAAAGTCAAGCAGCTTAAAGCGGGCGACCAACTGGAGGTTATCTGCACCGATCCGGGCGTGATGCGGGACATTCCGACCTGGTGCCGAATCAATGGACACAAGGTACTGGAAACCATTTCGGGCGATCATGAATACATTATTATTCTGGAAGTGGGTGAACTTGTAGGTTGGGTTAGGCGGTAGCCGTAACCCAACG
>CAZAUB010000010.1:0-11726 GCA_964488195.1 uncultured Methylobacter sp.
GGGTTGGAGTTTGATTTGACGGTATTGGCGGCGGTTCTTGCGCTGATCGGTTATTCCTTGAACGATACCATTGTGGTTTATGACCGTATCCGTGAAAATTTCCGGCAATTAAGAAACAAATCGACCGAGGAAATCATGAATATTTCGGTCAATGTCACGTTAAGCCGTACCATCATGACCTCGTTGACGGTGATCCTAGTGCTGGTTTCGTTGTTCTTTCTGGGTGGGGAAGTGATTCATAATTTTTCCATTGTGCTGTTATTCGGCGTATTTTTTGGTACGTATTCCTCTATTTTCATCGCCAGTCCGATGGCTTTAATGCTGGGTATCAGTCCTGAGGATTTGATGATCCCGGTGAAGGAAGGCGCGGAACTCGATACCCGTCCTTAACGGTCAGGTATTTTCAAAATTTAGCGGTTGATCGGGTATAATCAGCAATCTACAATTATTTCAACGTATAGACAAATGGAACACGGATGACACGGATTGAGACGGATAAGCACTGATTTTAAAAATCCGCGTAAATCAGTCCAATCCGTGTCATCCGTGTTCTATTACAAAGTCAGCTTCTGCTGAGTAGTTATTTATAAACATTTATTCACATTTGGAGTCTTAAAAAAATGGCGATAGAACGCACTTTTTCAATCATTAAACCTGACGCTGTAGCAAAAAACGTAATCGGTGAAATTTACAGCCGCTTTGAAAAGAACGATTTAAAAATCGTTGCCGCAAAAATGCTGCACTTGACTAAAGAACAAGCCGAAGGTTTTTACGCAGAACACAGCGAGCGCGGTTTCTTTAATGATTTGGTCGCATTTATGATTTCAGGCCCGGTGATCATGCAAGTGCTGGAAGGCGAAAACGCGGTTCTTAAACATCGCGATATAATGGGTGCTACCAACCCTAAAGAAGCGGCCGCCGGAACTATCCGCGCTGATTTTGCCAGCAGCATTGATGAAAATGCCGTACACGGTTCGGATGCTGTCGAAACTGCTCAAAGAGAAATTGCTTATTTTTTCTCAGACAATGAAATCTGTGCTAGAACCCGTTAAGACAAAAACCATCAATTTGCTCGATTTCGACAGAAAAGGTCTTGCGGCCTTTTTTGTCGCATTAGGCGAGAAGCCTTTTCGAGCGACACAGCTGCTTAAATGGATCTATCAGGAAGGCGTCGAAGACTTCGATCTGATGACCAACTTGAGCAAGTCATTGCGCGCTTATTTAACCGAAAACTGTTATATAGCAACGCCTGAAATCGCGCTTGAACAAATCGCAACAGACGGTACCCGTAAATGGGTGATGCAAACCCATTGCGGCAACCGGATAGAAACGGTTTTTATTCCTGAAGAGGGACGAGGCACCTTATGCGTCTCATCGCAAATCGGCTGCGCTCTGGCTTGCACTTTTTGTTCTACCGCCCAGCAAGGCTTTAATCGAAACCTGACCACCGCTGAAATTATCGGCCAGTTAGTTGTCGCGCAACAACGGTTGGGCGAAGAAAAACGCATCACCAATGTGGTCATGATGGGCATGGGCGAGCCGCTGCTTAATTTTGACAATGCCGTTGCGGCCATGAACCTGATGATGGATGATTTCACCTTCGGGCTGTCCAAGCGCCGCGTGACCGTCAGTACCTCTGGCGTAGTGCCGGCCATGTACCGCTTAACCCAGGTCTGCGATGTCAGTCTTGCGGTGTCGTTACATGCGGTGACCAATGAATTAAGGGATGAACTGGTTCCGATCAATAAAAAATATCCATTGAAGGAATTAATGGATGCGTGTCGGGATAACGCAAAGATAGCGCCACGGCGCACCGTCACTTTTGAATATGTGATGCTGGACGGCATTAATGACTCGATGCAGGATGCGCGGGGGTTGATCAGGCTGTTAAAAACGGTGCCGTCAAAAATCAATTTAATACCGTTTAACCCGTTTCCTTCATCGCCTTACCGCTGTTCCAGCAGTGAAACGATTAACCGTTTTAAAACACTGTTAAATGATGCCGGCATCGTCACCACAGTCAGAAAGACGCGCGGCGAAGATATTGATGCGGCCTGCGGTCAGTTGGTAGGGCAAGTCAAAGATAAAAGTCGCAGACACTTAAAAATCCACCCGGAAGGTTCCGAACGTGCGGCTTAAACTATTAAAAATAATTAATCGATTTGCGCTAGTCCTGCTTGTTGCGGCCGTATCAGCCTGCGGTTTGGTAGGCGGCACTCAAAGTGATAACCCTGACGATGTGCATTTGCAGCTGGGGGTGCGTTATCTAAGCATGAATAAGCTGGAACTGGCTCGGGAGAACTTGCTGCTGGCATTGAAAGAAAATTCAGATAATACACAGGCGCATAATGCGCTGGCTTTTTTGTATGAAAAATTAAATCAATATGACAACGCCAAAGCCCATTATGAGACCGCACTGGATCTGACGCCTGATGATTTGGGCGTGCAAAATAATTTAGGCCGCTTCCTTTGTGAGCATGGTGAGCTTGAAGCAGGCATGGATTTATTGTCTCAAGCGAGTTCAAATCCGATAAACGACAGGCAGTGGTTGGCATTAACGAATGCCGGACGATGCCAGCTGGGTATGGGGCAAAAACAACTAGCCGAAAATTATTTCAGGCAAGCGCTGCAACTCAATAACACCTACGCCCCGGCATTATCAGAAATGCAGAAAATAGCTTATGAAAAAAGCGATTTTTGGGCCGCAAAAGGTTTTTTGCAGCGCTATCTGAGCGTCGCAACCCATACATCTGAAACCTTATGGTTTGCTGCGCAAGCTGAGCGGGCGTTGGGCAACAAAGAGCTTGCTAAACAATATAAAAGCTTATTGCTGGAAAAATTTCCGCTTTCAAATGAAGCAAAAAAAATCGCAGGGGTTAAAGATTTTTAATTAATAAGACGAAAGGCGAAAGGCGAAGGGCAAAAAACACAACTTTTGCCTTTTGCCCTTTGTCTTTCGCCTCTTTTTATTTTTTATAGATTTACCTGATATTAATGAGAGGATTATTTAAATCCGTGGCACCAACCCTATTTAAATATGGCAAATAATATTCAAGCAATTCGCGGGATGCACGATGTGCTTCCCGAACAGACGCCGCTCTGGCAGCATGCAGAACTTAGCATCAGAGAAGTACTCGGCGCTTATGGGTACAGTGAAATCCGGCTGCCTATCGTGGAAAAAACCGAGCTTTTCAAGCGCTCTATCGGCGAAGTGACCGATATCGTCGAAAAGGAAATGTATACGTTTGATGACCGGAACGGCGACTCCTTAACCTTGCGTCCTGAAGGGACGGCCGGTTGTCTTAGGGCCTGTCTGGAGCACGGTTTATTGCACAATCAGGTGCAGCGGTTATGGTATTACGGGCCTATGTATCGACATGAGCGTCCGCAAAAAGGCCGTTATCGCCAGTTTTTTCAACTGGGTGTTGAAACCTACGGCATGGCAGGCCCCGATATTGACGCGGAATTGATTTTGATCATGGATCGGTTATGGAAAAAGCTGGGTGTCCGTAATAAGGTTCGCTTGCAGCTCAATTCTTTGGGCACTATGCCTGAGCGTATCGTTTACCGGGAAAGTCTGGTCAGCTATTTTCAAGAACAGCTGGATCAGTTGGATGAAGACAGTTTGCGTCGGCTGGAGACCAATCCGCTACGGATTCTGGATACCAAAAACCCGGCGATGCAGCAGGTTGTCGCTAACGCACCGGAATTGATGAATTTTTTGGGCGATGAGAGCCGTCAGCATTTTAACGCGATCACCACGATATTGGATGATCTGGGCATAGGCTACGAGATCAATTCCCGATTAGTGCGTGGTCTGGATTATTACAGCAAGACCGTTTTTGAATGGGTCACCGACGAACTGGGATCTCAAGGCACTGTGTGTGCGGGCGGGCGTTATGACGGACTGATAGAGCTGCTGGGCGGCAAACCCAATTACGCGGTCGGTTTTGCGATGGGCATGGAGCGCTTGCTGGCCCTGATGGAAACGCTGGATAATGTGCAACTTGCAAGCCCTGTAGATGTGTACATGATCCGGGTCGGTGAAACAGCGGAACAAGAAGGCATGCGCTTTGCTGAGACTATCAGGAATGAAATTCCCGGCTTGAAATTGCAGGTCAATTGCGGCGGCGGCAGTTTTAAAAGCCAGTTTAAAAAGGCTGACAAAAGCGGCGCCGAATTTGCCATTATTCTGGGCGACGATGAAGTTAGTCGCGGCGAGGTCAGTGTCAAGCCGCTACGTAACAGTGAGCAAGAACAGCAGAATATGTCTCAGCAGCAGGCGGTTGAGTTTTTAATAGAACACGGATGACATGGGTTTAAAAGACGAAAGGCAAAGGACGAAGGGCAAAAAACTGCACCTTTCGCCTTTCGCCTTTCGCCTTTCGCCTTTTTTAAACATTAAACAAGAGAAAAACAAGTGGAAATTTACGATACAGAAGAAGAACAGGTCGAAGCCTTAAAAAGATGGTGGAAAGAAAACTCAACCGCTACCATCGTGGGTTTAGTCATGGGCATGGTCATTATTCTAGGCTGGAATTACTGGCAGGAGCATAAGAAAGATCAGGCAGCGCAAGCTTCCGCAGCTTATGCTCAATTACTGAAAGCCCTGGACGACGACTCCAAGGATGGAGGAGGTAGAGCAACGCAGGGAGCGGTTGCCGACGATAAAAAAGATAGCGTAGACAAGCTGGCTGAACGCATGCAAGAGCAATTTAAGGCTACCGAATATGCGGCATACAGCGGCTTATTACAGGCCAAATTGAAGTCTCAGCAAGGCGATTTTGCCGCAGCAAAGCAGATTTTGAAGACGATTGCGGCAGGGTCTAATAAACAGCTGAGCAATATCGCCAAGATAAGGCTGGTGCGCTTGATGCTGGCTACCGGCGAATATGAGCAGGGCTTGCAGGTCATCAATGAGGTGGATGCCAAAGAGGCGTCCAGCTATTCAGCCAATTATGACGAATTAGTGGGCGATTTGTACGTAGCCCTGGATCGTTTGGACGAGGCGCGCACATCGTATCAAAATGCCTTAAGAAATGGGCAGCCGTCGCCGTTGTTACAGTTCAAGATTGATGATTTGACCGCTCAAGAAAAGCTAGAAACTCAAAAATAATGAGTAACTATTCAAGCTATATGAGTCGGGCGAAAGGCGAAGGCCGCAAGGCAAAAGGGATTTTCGCCTTTTGCCTTTTGCCTTTTGCTTTCTTTGCTATCATCTTATTGTCGGGCTGTTCGGCTATCGATGCTGTTAGCGAAGGTGTTTCCGGCCTTACCGATTATTTTAGCGGCGGTGAAGATAACGCCGATCCACCCAGCGTCCTGGTTGAATTCACCCCTGAAATCAAGCTTGAAGTCGTCTGGAACGAATCGGTCGGTGTTGGCGCTGACGAGCAATCCTTAAAACTGATTCCGGCCATCGGCAGCGGAAAAGTACTGGCGGCGGATCGGGAAGGCGTGGTACAGGCTAGAAGCCTGACGACCGGAGATTTAATCTGGGAGACTGAAACCGACGTTCATTTTTCCGGCGGGCCGGGGCTTGGCGAGGGCAGCGTAATTTTGGGCTCCAGCGATGCCGAAGTCGTCGCCTTAAATATTGAAACCGGAGCCGTGCTTTGGAAAACCGCAGTATCAAGCGAAGTACTTTCGGTGCCAGTCGTCGCCCAGGGTATTGTTATCGTTCGTACCACGGATGGCTCCGTGTTTGCTCTTGATGAAAAGACCGGCGGCAAGCGCTGGAATTATGAGCGCACCGTACCGGCTTTAAGCATACGCGGTACCGGATCGCCGCTGATTGTTGAGGATAACGTGATCGGCGGCTACGATAACGGCAAACTAATGGCCTTGCGCCTGGCTGACGGCAAATATGCGTGGGAAACCAGCATTGCCATTCCCAAGGGACGCTCTGAGATTGAACGGCTGGTCGATCTGGATGTCGATCCTATCGTGATTAACGGCGTGATTTATGTTGCCAGCTACCAAGGCGGCATAGCGGCTGTTTCGGAATTGGATGGCGATGTGCTATGGCGCAATGAAACCATTTCATCACATTCAGGCTTGAGCAACGACACCCGGTATTTATATCTGGCAGATTCTGAAAGCCATGTCATGCAGCTGGATCAGCGTAGCGGCGCGGCCTTGTGGAAGCAAAAGGATTTGCATCAAAGAAGATTAACCGCTCCCGCCGCCTATGAAAATTATGTGGTGGTTGGAGATTTTGAAGGCTACGTGCATTGGTTGTCCACTACCGACGGCAGGCAACTGGGCCGCGTACAAGTGACTGACGATGCAATCGATGCCAAGCCTATCGTGGTAGATAATACCGTTTATGTTTATGCAAAAGATGGCACGCTTGCCGCTATAAAAGTCCGATAAAAAGATGCTGACTTTAATAATGGGGCACGGATACCACTGATTGGACGGATTTAAACGGATAAACAAGACGAAGGGCAAAGGACGAAAGGCGAAAAAACCATCTTTTGCCCTTTGCCTTTCGTCTTGTGCCTATTGTCCTTCCTGTTTTATCTGTGCTTATCTGTCTAATCCGTGGTATCCGTGTTCTTTTTCCTAACTGCTGAGTAAATATGTTACCTGTCATAGCCCTAGTAGGGCGACCCAATGTGGGTAAGTCCACATTATTCAATTATTTAACGCGCAGCCGCGATGCACTGGTTGCGGATTTTTCAGGATTAACCCGAGACAGGCAATACGGCCGCGTAAAACTCGGGGATCGTCCCTGTCTGGTCGTCGATACCGGCGGTATAGCCGATGACGCGGAAGGCATAGAAAGTTTTGCCAGAAAACAGGTGCAGGTCGCGTTGGAAGAGGCGGACATCGTATTCTTCATGGTTGACGCACGCGAAGGGTTGAGCGCTTCCGACAAGGTGATAGCCGATACCCTGAGAAAGCTGCAAAAGCCGGTCATATTGGTCACCAACAAGATTGACGGCCTGGATGCCAGCGTTGCCGCATCGGATTTTTATTCACTGGCATTGGGCGAGCCGGTGCAGATCTCCGCCTCCCACGGCAGGGGCATACCCGAATTACTGGAAAAAGTTAACCAGTTGCTACCGCCGGACAAGGGTGAAGTCGAAGAGGCGCATGGCGGCATCGGCATCGCCGTGGTCGGACGGCCCAATGTCGGCAAATCAACCCTGGTCAACCGCTTGTTGGGTGAAGAACGGGTTATCGTATTCGATGAGCCGGGCACGACCCGCGACAGCATCTACATCCCTTTTGAACGCAACGGCAAGAAGTTCACCCTGATCGATACCGCAGGAATGCGCAGAAAATCGAAAATAGCCGAGACTATTGAAAAATTCAGCGTGATTAAATCGTTACAGGCGATTGAAAAATCCAATGTCGTCATTTACCTGATTGACGCGCAGGAAGGCATCACCGACCAGGACGCGCATTTATTAGGTCTGGTATTGGAAGCCGGAAGAGCCTTGATTATCGGCCTGAACAAATGGGACGGCATCAGCGCCGAGCAGAAGGAAACCATTAAGCGGCAACTCGATGTCAAACTGTCCTTTCTTGAGTTTGCAGAAAAACACCCGATTTCCGCATTGCATGGCAGCGGCGTCGGCAAAATGTTCGATGTCGTACAACAATTATATGCAGCGGCAATGCTCGACATGTCCACGCCGGTGCTGACCCGGATCCTGAAAGAAGCCACCACCGCGCATCAACCGCCGATAGTGAATACACGGCGCATTAAACTAAAATATGCGCATCAGGGCGGCAGGAACCCGCCCATCGTAGTTATCCACGGCGTGCAAACCGATGCACTGCCGGAGTCTTACAAGCGTTACTTGATGAACTATTACCGGGACAAAATGGGTCTGGTAGGGACGCCGATACGGTTAGTGTTCAAGTCGCCGGCCAATCCATTCCACGGGCAAAAGAACAAACTGACCGAATGGCAGGTGAAAAAAAAGGAACGCTTGATGAAGCGGGTGAAGAGTAAGAAGAGGGATTGAGGGGGCAAGGTAAAAGGTGCAAGGCGAAAGGCGAAGAAGGGCTGTTGCCGCTAAGTTAAGCCGTCATACCGGCAGGGATTGCCGGTATCCAGAACACATGGATGTGTTTGAGCCTGTCCGCTCATGATACAAAAGGTTTAAACCAACACTACAGGAAACAATCATGGCTACAATCACATTTCAAGGCAAACCCCTAAACACTTCCGGCGAATTACCCGCAGTAGGCAGCGATGCACCGGCATTCACCCTGACCAGCCGCGAGTTAGTGGATGTCACCCTGGCAATCTATGTCGGTAAAAGAAAAGTGCTGAATATCGTACCCAGTCTGGATACGCCAACCTGCGCCGCGTCAACGCGTAAATTCAACCAGAAAGCCTCGCATTTGGACAACACCGTCGTGTTAGCCGTTTCAGCCGACCTGCCTTTTGCCCAAAGTCGTTTTTGCGAATCGGAAGACTTAACAGATGTCATCCCCCTGTCAACCTTCCGCTCCAGTTTCGCCAATGATTACGGCGTAACCATCGTCGATACCTTTCTTCGCGGTTTGACTGCCCGTGCCATCGTCATTATTGATGAGAATGACAAAGTGATTTACACGCAATTGGTCAGCGAAATCGCCGATGAACCGGGTTATGAAAGTGCGTTGGCGGTGTTGTAAGGCAAATTCGACTCATAAATGTAGCGCCCGGCAACACTTGATATTAAGTGTTGCCATTTCACAAAATACTTCCCATGTTGTTTTGTAGTAATTCCATTTTCAAATCAATCATATAGTTTGTAGGGGCGAATTCATTCGCCCATGGGAGGCCCCTACATGTAATCATTGGAATAAGAGACTCTGCCGTGTACCTAGGGGTCAGAACTGGGTTAATAGGTGTGCTCAACCACCGCCCCCAAAATTATTTGGATATAGATTACCCCATGATGTATGATCCGAAGTGAAGATGCGCTACACCAAACAACCATTGCCTGCTGTACGTCATAGCTGAATCCACTTAATGTTTTACTCACATGAGGACATTCAAAAACGGTAGATTATTGTAGCGGAAAGTTATTTTAATTATTGGATCTTTAGATATGATGATAACCAGCGAAAAAAAAATACACATTTCTGCTCGTGTGGGCGAATACGCGATTCCACCGTTAAAAGATATGCTGGTTATGGGAAAGCAGGCGCCGATCGGTTGCATAGCCATGCGCAGGGCAATAGAGTTGTTGGTCAAGACACCTTTCGAGCATATCGAACTTGAAGACGATGTGATTTCGGATATTCTGGTGCGTCAGCACTTATTGCGGCGCGTATCCAGGGACGCACTGATCGATTTCGTTATGATACATGTGAAACCGCTGATGGGACCTGATGAAGTTTTGCACGCGGAAATAGATGTTAACGTCTTTCTATCGGCGGGTAGTTAATGGATCGATTGCTTGTCAGCGACTGTTTGTGGCGACATGTGGTTCGAGTGTTGGAAGAAGAGCGCCCTGGACATACGGCAGCACAGACCCTATTCGCAGTATTCAGAGAATCCGTTGACAGTGGTGTTTTCGTCGGACTGGCTACGGCGCACGATATCATGCAGCATCCTGACTGGATTTTCGCGGATATAACCGAACACCGGGAATTTTTGTTTATTGCTCCGAATAGTGGTGTGCGCCGGGCGTTGAAAATTATGGATCAGCATGGAGTGGACGCCCTGCCGGTACTTGAACAGCAACTATTTGTCGGTGTGGTGACTCGTCAAAGTATTCTGGAAATGTTGTTACAGCGAGAACGTCTGTTATTAATGAAATCTCGCCAGTTAAAGAAAATGCTGACTGTTGAACACGAACAGGTTGTTTCCTGGTCAGAGAAACTTACCAGATTGCATGGGGCTTCGCGCAGTCTGCTCAGTGTGCTGGCGCATACGTCAGTTCAAAATGATCTGTTGCAAACCGGCATAGAATCGCTTTCCAAGCTATTGGAAGCACGTTATGGCGCTATTGGTATTCTGGATGAATCAGGTGCGCTCAAGCATTTCGTTTATACCGGCATTAGCCCTGAACAATCACAAAATATCGGGCAATTTCCTCAAGGAAAAGGTCTTTTGGGTGTCGTGATTCAGGAAAACGTTTCGCTGCGGTTAGATGATATGAGCAAAGATCCGCATAGCTTCGGTTTTCCTGCGCATCATCCCCCCATGAAAACCCTGCTTGCGGTGCCTATCTCCTATCATGGCCACGTGTATGGACGAATCTATCTGTGTGATAAGGAGGACGGCGAGTCCTTCAGCAAGAACGATGAAGAGTTAGCCTTAAGTTTTGCGACCTCCTTATCGCTGGTATTGGATAATGCCCGTGAAATGGAGGAAGTTAAGCGAGCTCGACAAAGCCTGAATTACATGGCGCATTTCGATGCGCTGACCGATCTTCCCAATAGAACGCTGCTTAAGGATAGGGCTGAACAGGCAATTTCTCATGCTCAACGTAATGGAAGCATGGTTGGCATACTGTTTCTTGATCTGGATAATTTTAAGCTGGTCAACGATACCATCGGCCACACGTTGGGTGATGTCTTATTGAAAAGAGTCGCTGATCGGATATCGGATTGTTTGCGTGATGGCGATACTGCCGCTCGCTTGGGAGGCGATGAGTTTATTGTGATGCTGCCCGATATTTCCGATATCCAGGATGCCGCCAAGGTAGCGAGCAAAATTTTGGAGTCGTTGACGCCGCCTTTGGATGTTGACCAGCATGAGATTTTTGTTAGCATCAGTATCGGGATCAGTATTTATCCCAACAATTCCAAAGACATGGATGGCCTTTTGGCTGATGCCGATGGTGCTATGTATCATGCTAAAAAATTGGGGAAAAACAATTATCAATTCTTTACGCCGGAAATGAACAGTTCGGCGCAGAATTATATGAAACTTGAAAAACATTTGCGGCGAGCCTTGGAGCAGGACGAACTCGCGCTTTATTACCAACCCCAAGTAGATATTGAAACGGGGTCGATCATAGGGGTGGAGGCTTTGATTCGCTGGTTTAGTCCCGAATTGGGCATGGTTGCTCCGGGAGACTTTATTCCGTTGGCGGAAGAAACCGGTTTAATCGTACCGATTGGTGCCTGGGTATTGAAAACAGCCTGTACTCAAGCCAGATTTTGGCAGCAAAACGGATTGCCGATTCGCGTTGCGGTCAATTTGTCGAGCCGCCAATTTCATCATATTCAGAATCAACAACAAAGTCGACATCCGCTTCTGGATGCTGTTCTGAATGCGCTGGATGAAACCGGTTTACCGCCTGATTTGCTTGAACTGGAAATCACTGAGGGTGTACTGATGCAGCACCTTGATACGACAATGGAGATTCTCAATACCTTAAAAAACATAGGAGTGCGTTTATCGGTTGATGATTTTGGTACCGGCTATTCTTCGCTCAGTTACCTTAAGCGTTTTCCTATCGATATGCTTAAAATAGACAAATCATTTGTCAACGACATTACCACTGATCCTAGCGACAAGGCGATTGTTGCCGCTATTACCGTAATGGCTCAGCAACTTAAACTCGAAGTGGTTGCTGAAGGTGTGGAGACTGTGGAGCAACTTGAGTTTTTACGCGAACTGCGCTGTCACTATGTTCAAGGCTATTACTTCAGTAAACCGCTGCCGGCGGACGAGTGTCTGTTTCTTTTGCAGCAAGGGAAGATTCCTTCAGCTTAAACATGACATATAATTTTTACACTTAGAATTTCGGTTTCGGGGGTGT
>CAZAUB010000010.1:11826-18356 GCA_964488195.1 uncultured Methylobacter sp.
TTGCAATCATTATTGAGCAGATCAGCCTTGACTATGCCGCCTTCACCGAGAGATAGGGTATCCAGCATGATGTAGCGGATGTTGTTTTGCATGCAAAATATCTGCATTATCCGGTTGAATTCCAGGGTTAGTGCCGTTCTTTCCACTTGCGAGGCAGTGACTTCCCTTCTGGCGTTGGCAATATCGCCCCAGTCATTGTTATCCTGAATGGTGGGCAGCGGGGTGCTGATGCAGACAACCTCGAAGCGCATTTTTAATTCAGCCAAAAATCGGGAATAACTGGCGATGGCTTTGTCCATCATCGCAGCAACAGACTCCTGATATTTTTGCGCCCGGTACCAAATGACAAAGCCCGTATCGACTTCGCCCAACATGATAATGACTTGTTTGGCGGTAGATTGCTTGATGGCTTTCCTGAAGATGGGATAGGCCATAGTTTTTGAATTGGGGTTCTCCAGCCCTGATGCTGTCGCTCCAATGACGGTGAGTACATTGAAAAATAGATTCGGAAATTTTTCTTTGAATAACGCGTGATTGAAAATAGGTGTATGTGAATCACCCAGAACTAATATTTCCCGCATTAGCGCCTCATTTGTAAAGCAAGGTTCAATATTTACTTCTTTCTGCATTCGTTTTTACCAGTGCGTACGCAAATATATTAAAAAAACGGCATTGTTAATCAAGTATAACTTTTAGTTTGTAAAGCAGTGTCCAATATTTATCACTTTGAGCGTCCGTTATCGCTGTTGGTCTAAAGGGTGGCGGGATTCGCTTGATTGCCCTTGATTTCTTGGGTTTCCCCAAAGACTTTTTTATCTAACTCCATTGCTTGCTGCTACAATGCGCCCACCTTAAACTGCACAAGAACTCAAGAAATGGATGTAATCCAACGCATTGCCGAAGAATTAGCCGTTAACATCAAGCAAGTCAGCGCCGCTGTCAACTTGCTGGATGAGGGGGCGACCGTCCCGTTTATTTCCCGCTACCGGAAGGAAGTGACCGGCGGTCTGGACGATACGCAATTAAGGCTGCTGGAAGAGCGTTTGGGTTATTTGCGCGAACTTAACGCGCGGCGCAAAACCATTCTGGACAGCATCAGTTCGCAGGACAAACTGACACCGGAACTGGAAAAAGCCATTAACGATGCCGACACCAAAACGCTGCTGGAAGATTTGTATTTACCCTACAAACCCAAACGCCGCACTAAAGCGCAGATTGCCCGCGAAGCAGGACTCGAACCGCTTGCCGATGCGTTATTGGATGACCGCAATCTGATCCCGGAACAGGTCGCCGCCAGCTATATCGATGCAGAAAAAGGCGTACCCGATACTGCCGCCGCTCTGGATGGCGCACGGCAAATTATCATGGAGCGCATTTCTGAAGATGCCGAATTATTGGCTGAACTACGCGAACGTATCTGGCAAAAAGGCATTGTTCATGCCACCGTTGTGACCGGCAAAGAACAGGAAGCGGCAAAATTTAAGGATTATTTCGATTACGAAGAAGCCATCAACAAAATCCCTTCGCACCGGGCTTTGGCGTTATTTCGCGGACGCAATGAGGATTTGTTAAATATAATGCTTAAGCCCGGCGCTGACGATAAAGCGGAACATGACCTTTGCGCCCAGTTTGTCGCCCGCCGCCTGAATATTACCGATATATCAAAACCTGCCGATGCCTGGCTGGCGGAAACGGCGCGTTTCGCCTGGAAAATCAAGCTGTACACCCGAATCGACCTGGACTTGAAACTCAGGCTGCGCGAAGCCGCCGAGCTGGAAGCCATTCGGGTGTTCGCCAGCAATTTAAGAGACTTGCTGTTGGCTGCACCGGCAGGCCCTAAAGCGACCATGGGCCTGGATCCGGGTATACGCACCGGCGTTAAAGTTGCGATCGTTGATCCTACCGGAAAAGTGCTGGGCACGGACACCATTTACCCTCATCCGCCGCGCAAGCAGTGGGACGAGTCGATAGACACGCTGGCAAAATTGATCCAAAAGCACACCGTTGATTTGGTCAGCATAGGCAACGGCACGGGTTCAAGGGAAACCGACCAGCTGGTGGCCGATGTGATGAAGCGGCACAGCGAACTCAAGTTTACCAAGATCACCGTGTCAGAAGCTGGGGCATCGGTTTATTCTGCCTCGGAACTGGCAGCCAAGGAATTTCCTGAGCTGGATGTGTCCTTGCGCGGCGCGGTTTCGATCGCCAGACGCTTGCAGGATCCATTGGCGGAACTGGTCAAAATCGACCCCAAATCGATCGGCGTGGGTCAGTACCAGCATGACATTAATCAGGTTCAGTTAGCCAAAGGGCTTGATACCGTGGTCGAGGATTGCGTAAATGCGGTCGGCGTTGATGTGAATACCGCATCGGTATCCCTGCTTAAACAGGTATCGGGTTTGTCCGCCGGCATCAGCGAGAATATTGTCGCCTTCCGCAATGAAAACGGCCCGTTTGCCAATCGCAAGCAATTGAAAAAAGTGCCCCGATTGGGCGACAAGGCTTATGAACAGGCCGCCGGATTCCTGCGCATTATGAACGGCGACAACCCGCTGGATGCATCTTCGGTGCATCCTGAAGCCTATCCTGTTGTTGAAGCCATTATCGCCGGCACCGGAAAATCCATTCGCGACCTGATCGGCCAGAGCCAGTTTTTGCGCAGTCTGAATCCGGCTAATTACACCAATGATAACTTTGGTTTACCTACAGTGACCGACATATTGCAGGAACTGGAAAAGCCCGGCCGCGATCCGAGACCGGAATTTAAAAGCGTCGAGTTCAAGGCAGGCATCGAGAAAATCACCGATCTTGAGGTCGGCATGAGGCTGGATGGTGTAGTCACCAATGTAGCCAACTTTGGCGCATTTGTCGACATCGGCGTACATCAGGACGGGCTGGTGCATATCTCGCATTTATCGGATACCTTTGTCAAAGATCCCAGGGATGCCGTTAAAACCGGCGATATGGTGAAAGTCAAAGTCTTGGAGGTCGATGTCGAACGCAAGCGCATTTCTTTATCCATGAAAACCAATCCTGAAGCGAGTGAAGCTAGGCCAGAACGAAATAATCAAAAGCAGGCGGCACACAAACCCAAGCAACAGGCACCAGTGCAAGGTTCAATGGCTAGCGCATTTGCCAAGGCGCGGATCAGTAAATAATTTTAGCTCTGCTATACTGACTCCAATATTTAAACTAACCAACAGGATTTGAAATGCGTAAATTCAGTCGTTTTTTTGTTTTTCTTTTATTCACCGGCCTGTTTACGGCATATACGCCTATGACTCGGGCCGATATGCAGCAACAGGGTTATGGCAATATGACCACTACACCCGTAACTCAAGCGGATGAATCGCAACATCGGAGTTATGGCAGCAAAGTTGGCAACAAGGCGCTGAATGCCTTTGCCAATCTGACCACCAGCGTGCTGGAGATACCCAAAAACATCATTAACACGACCAATAAAAGCAATATTTTTTATGGCGTTGTGGGTGGGTTATTTAAAGGTCTGGTTCACACCGCCGGACGCATAGGTGTAGGGATTGCCGATTTAATTACCATACCGCTCCCGACTAAGCCTATCGCTCAACCTCTGTATATCTGGAATGATTTTGATGTAGACACCACTTACGGGCCGGTATTTCGTTTAGACCAAACCCAGGAAGCAGAGCCCCCCGTCGTTCAAGCGCCTAGCCCGGAACCGGTTGTTGCAGCGCCCGCTGTAGTAGCGCCAAAACCAGAGCCGATTGATAATTCAAAGCAGTACAGCCAGGAAACCAACCAGAAATTGGATGCAATATTCAAAAAAGAAATGAAGAAATAATAGCGTTGCGGCTTAAAGCAAAAAAAGCCCGGAGGGTGAAACCTGCCGGGCTTTTTTATGTGCTGCTATTTTTGAATTGCGTGAATGGGGTAAACACGCCAATCCAGAAGTTTTAAGTCTACGGGTTAAATTGTAAAACTTTAGACTTGATCTGGCGGCTTCAAAAAATGGTCTCAATTGAATCTGACATTGACTGTCCTGTTTTCGACCCATGTATAGTCCGCTACCAGCAAAGTCTGGTAGCGCATAGGACAGAGCGTAATATGAACCACAACTATACATAGTTCAGTACTATACATAGGGGGCGCTATCGGTCAGTCGCGGTAGTCAGTCATCGCCCCGATATAGTCCGTCAAAGTAGAACCAAGATGCTCGGCAATCATTGCGGTGATTGCCAACATTCTAGCTGAATTTAAATATCAATTTAGTGCTGGATAGCCACTGATTATTCTGTTGTTCCCACACAAAAAACATACAAAGCAGTCAAAATTTATCGGTTTGTTTAACGACATGCAATACCAATAGCAAGCCTTTCTTTGGTGGCTAAGGTCGACTCGAAATAAGTTGTTGTAGACAAACAACTGACAGCTAAGACACCGGACAAAACGCCATAAACACTGACTACACCCTACTAAAAAAATCATTAAATCTCTTGTTTTGCTTATTCAACGGGAGGATTATCTGCGTTCAAATTAAACAAACTATTGGGTAACTCAACATGAAATTTATAACGATAATGGTTTTATTGGCCTCTCTTTTCGCGATAGCGGGTGCAGCTCTTTTCCAGCTTTTTGTTTTACTAACAAGCACACTATTTGTTCAGCAAACTTATGATCGCCATACCACACGGCCAAGTTAGTTAGGCATTCATTCCGTGATGCTGTATTTGTCACGAGCGGCATTCACTCGGTCTCTCATTTCTTTACCCGGTTTAAAGTGAACCACTACTTTTGCCGATAAATTAAGTGATTCACCTGTTTTAGGATTCCGCCCAATACGAGGAAACCAGTGATGTATATCAAAACTGCCAAAGCCCCTCATTTCAATGCGTTGGTCCTGCGCTAAACCATCCGTCATCTGTCCCAAGATGCAATTCAAATTCAGCGCCAATTCCACATCTCTTTTCTGAAGCTCAGGTAATTTTTAATTTAACGCTTGCACCAGTTTTGACTTGAACACTATGTAAGTCCCGTATTAATTAAGGGCGCTAATATTAGTAGGTTCAGCGTAAAAATCGACTGTAAAAATTACTACCACATTGTTTTTAATATTTATTTGTGTGCATAGACTGTCAAAACTAAAGGCTAAAAGTGCTATTATTGGATACCGAATAACAAGTCGCTTGATCATAAAAGTTTCGCCACCACACAGATTTATACCCACGCAGGACAAGAGCGGTTGAGCAAGTTGGTCGCGGATATGTAGCCATTTCATTTATTATTAGACATCCAAGCATGAGGAGTTTTTAGCATGGGCAAAGCCAGCTCAAAAAAAAAAGTTGCAAAGACAACAAACTGACAATCTTAAAAGGTATGGCGGCATCAAGTTATCAGCCGCCTTAATCGATATATCCGAACCTTTTGATTATGAGGATTTGTCACTAGATGAATATAAAGAGCTTATGACGATGGCGGCAATTGCTTGGAATATCGCCCTTCAACCAAAAGAGAGACGTAACGAAGAATTGTTTGGGTTTATCAGTAAAATACCAGAATTCAAAAAAGAGGTATTAGAAATCTATTTCGACAAGCATATGGAAAATGCCAATCTACAAAAGAAACCGCCAGACTCAATTGTTTTGTTGCAAATGTTAGCCACATTAATACAGCGAAAAGACCAGCTATACCCAGATGATGACCGTGTTGTGGTGGACTACAACGTTACAGAAAGTCCGACAGACCGCCATTTAAGAGTCTCATCGCTCATACCTGATACGATGAAAGTAATCGACTAAGCAATTTGCGATAGGCCATGCCCGACAAGAACGATTTAAATGCACCAAATGTCGATTTACGAAGGAGATAAATTTTATGCCAACAAAATCTTCCAGTTCTATTTACCAGTTAAAAATTACGCTTTGCGATGTTCATCCGCCGATTTTGCGGCATGTATTGGTGCCCGGTAGCTTTAATTTGTACCAATTGCATCAAGTCATTCAAGTAGCGATGGGGTGGACGGATAGCCATTTGCATCAATTTATTATTGATGGCGAATATTACAGTATTCCCAATGAGGAAGAAGATTGGGAGTCGATAGATGAACGCGTATTTAAGCTGGAACAAATTGCGCCATCTGTTAAGCGTAAATTTACCTACGAATATGATTTTGGTGATAGTTGGAAGCACCAAGTGGTCGTGGAAAAAATCATAGCGCCGGTGCTAGGCGAAAAGTACCCGCAATGTATTGATGGGAAACGGGCCTGTCCGCCTGAAGATGTAGGTGGTACGTGGGGCTACGAAACTTTTCTGGAGGCACTTCAAGATGCAGATCATGAGGAGCACGATTCGTATTTGGAATGGGTTGGCGGCGAATTTGATCCCGAAGCATGTGACTTGGTCACGGTCAATCAGGACTTGCAGAGAATGAAATGGAAAAGCAGTAGACAGTTGCACTGATGATGTCCACGAAACGGGGGTAGCACTGAGAGGTATTTTATCTCCTTACATGGCCGTATTGTACGGCACTGAAAATAAGCGGTTACACGGATTTA
>CAZAUB010000011.1:0-18314 GCA_964488195.1 uncultured Methylobacter sp.
TCGCGGAGAACCTTCGCCTTCTAATCCTGGTTCCGCTCGCAGCCGGCCTCGCGGCACTGGGCATCGGCTTCCTGATTGCGCCAACTTACACAGCCACCGCTCGCATCTTGCCGCCGCAGCAGCAGCAGAGCACGTCCGCAGCATTCGCCGCGCAGTTGGGAGCGCTCGCCGGATTGGCGGGTGGCATCGCCGGAATCAAGAGCCCGGCAGATCTATACGTTGCGCTGCTGAAGAGCCGAACGGTTCTTGACGCGATGATCGAACGCTTCAAGCTGAAAGAGTTATACGAGGCAAAATTCAACGAGGATGCGCGGCGCGCGCTTGAAGGCGCAATGAAGGCGTCCGCGGGCGCCAAGGACGGCATGATCACGATCGAGGTCGATGACCACGACCCGAAACGGGCCGCGGACATGGCTAATGCCTTCGTCGAGGAACTGCGAAAACTCACCAACACCATCGCCGTGACCGAAGCGGCGCAAAGACGACTCTTCTTCGAGGCACAGCTCAAGCAGTCCAAGGACAATCTCACCAAGTCAGAAATAGTGCTCCGCGGCAGCGCCGTGAGCGAAGCAACCCTCAAAACGGTGCCCCAATCGACGTTGGAAGTGATCGCCCGGCTCAGAGCCCAGATCACCGCGCAGGAGATCAAGCTCGCCTCGATGCGCACCTACATGACCGATTCGAACGCCGATCTGCGGGTGGCACTGCAGGAACTCGGCGCTCTGCGAAACGAGCTATCGAAAGCAGAGCAGAGCAACACCACCAAAGCAGCCGGAGAAGGCGCCGAGTACATCGCAAGGTACCGAGACTTCAAGTACCACGAGACGCTCTTCGAGCTGATGGCAAAGCAGTACGAGCTGGCACGCCTGGACGAGGCGCGCGAAGGTACAGTCATTCAGGTCGTGGATGCCGCACAGCCCCCCGAGCGCAAATCCAAGCCCAAGAAGGCGCTGATCGCGATGCTCACCACGCTGGCCGTGTTTTTCATGATGGTGCTCGCGGTGTTCATCCGCCAGGGGCTGCGCAACGCTGCGAACGAACCGGAGTCTGCCGAGAAGATTGGGCGTCTCCGTCGATCAATGGGCTTAAGCTGACCGTGCATGGGCTTGTCAGGAATTCTGTGTTTGAGGCATACCACGGCAAATAAGAAGGGCCTATATGCCACGCAAACCGAAGAACGTGCCGCAAGTGCCGTCGACGAGTGCAGCGATTCCGTCGGAGCGACTTGATCAGCTGGTCCGAGGCCCAATGACCCCGCAGGATTTCGAGTCGATGTTCCGGGGGTTGAAGACGGCGATCCTGGCACGGGCGCTGGGCGCCGAGTTAACGCACCATGTGGGCTATGAGAAAGACCAGGTGAAGCCCGGTGGGCAAGGCAACCAGCGCAACGGCACTTCCCCCAAGACGGTGATCACCGCCGACGGCCGTTGGCGTTGGAGGTGCCGCGCGACCCGCCGGCACCTTCGAGCCGCTGATCGTGCCCAAGCACGAGCGGCGCTTTGCCGAGTTCGACAAGAAGATACATCGCCATGTACGCGCGCAGCATGACCGTTCGCGAGATCCAGGGTTACCTCGCCGATATGTACGGGGTGGAGGTCTCGTCCGAGTTCGTGAGCAAAGTCACCGACGCGGTGATGAGCGAAGTGACCGCCTGACAGAGCCTGCCGATGGAGCCCCCCCTGTATCCGGCGGTGTTCTTCGATGCCCTGCGGCTGAAAATCCGCCCGGGCACCGTGACGCGCAACAAGGCCATGTACCTTGCCCTCGGGATGCTGCCCGACGGCATGCGCGAGATCTACGGACTGTGGAGCGAGCGGACCGAGGGGGCCAAGTTCTGACTGAAGGTGTTCAACGACTTTAGAACCTGCGGGGTGGCCAACATCCTGATCGCGGTGGTCGATGGCCTGAAGGGTCTGCGCGAGGCGATCGCGACGGTGTTTCCGCGAATGACAGTGCAGGGCTGCATCGTTCACCTGATCCGCAACTCAAATGTTTCCACGACTTTCCCACACCTGCGCGTGCTCCAATGCGTGTAAGGCGCCACGCGCGCGCCACCGTGAAAAAGTCTCCATCACCTCAAACACAAAATTCAGACACCTTCCCGTGCATCACCGCCGCATAAACGCAGCTTCGATACCATCCTCAGCAATATTCTACAAAGCGCCGAGCGGCATCGCCCATGGGTACAGGTTACGCCCGCACTCCCTCAGTCAGCATCAATCTGCCGAAGGTCCAAGCATCCGGGGAGATCCATAACCTGATTACGGCGCCGACGTTGTTCACTAGCTTACAAACCGACCTCGCGCATTCTCATTGACACGTTCCACACTGTGCCAAGCCGAATGACAAAACTCTTCCCCTCCCTTACCCTTCTGCTGCTTCTTGCTCTTTTCGTCGGTATTGGACGATGGCTGCACGTTGGCATTTACTACCCCCACGTCGTAGTCATCGCGCCTGATAAATTGACAGTGACGTTTCTGCAACGGGGATCTGATGAGGGCGAATCCTGCGCAGCTTCAGTTGCGACCATCGCCAGCCTGATGAGTGCCAACTGCCCGATGTGCGTCGTTACAGAACAGCAATGCCTAAGAGAGCTAACGCCTGATATGCGCAAACTCCTTTCCGAAGCGCCCATTGCCACCCCCTCTGCACAAATGCGTTACGGCGTTATCACCTTTGCTCACCCTAACCCGCAAACGGCTCTCGCAACCTGCTTAGAGACCCAGAAACAGTCCACCAGCCGTAACCCCCCGCAAGGCCACGTAGTCTGCTATCCCGCTAATATGCCGCGGCAGATTTCTCAGAGCCAATCGCCTACAGCGATACGAGCCGTACTCCGCAACTTAGGCCAAGGCATTATCGTCCTTGGTGCTGGAATTAGCCTCCTTCTCCTCATCCAACTCTTGGCCGTCCGCAGTCCCACGGACTTCGACGGAACTATCTCCCCTATCCAAACTTATGCAAAACCATCTAACTTTGCTAAACGCTTCCTGGACGTAACGATATCAATTTTGCTACTTATTATCCTATTTCCGATCCTCATTATTGTCTCCGCTCTCATCCTCATCGTCGAAGGCTACCCAATCTTTTACGTCTCGAAGCGTTTTATTTCAGCAGACCGCAGCGTCTCAATATACAAATTCAGGACCATGGCGAGGGATGCCAATTCTCCAAAGTATCGTTTGCGAGAGAGGTTCATGAGAGAGGGGTATCTGGATATCCCACTGGATTGCGAGGTATACACTGCCCTAGGAAGGATATTAGAGAGAACCCAATTAGTTGAGGTACTACAGCTGTCTAATGTAATTGTTCACGGGATGAGCTTGGTAGGAAATAGACCACTTCCCAAGGACAATATTGACTTGTTAAAGCAATTTGGAGGATGGGAGGGTCGCTTCGACAGCCCTGCAGGAATCACCGGAATTTCGCAAATTGTTGGGAAACTGACCCTTGAGCCAAAAGACCGAATTGAGTTGGAGTGCCTTTATTCAAGCTTATATAAGAGCAAGACCGGCAACATTCTTTATTGCGACATGCTCATTTTATTTTATACAGCGCAGATATTGTTGTTTGGGACACCTATCTCTCTAGAGAGGGCGAGGCAGCTAATTGCCCGCGCACGAGGAAGCTCTTTGACATAACTATACGCAAACCCGTCCAGACATCACGGATAGACGGATTCCCCAGTCTCGAGTGGGACAGTGAACATACTGATTCTTGGAGCAAGTTCACAAATAGGACGTGAGGTGGCGTCGCGATTTTCTACTGGACATGCCTTAACGATTGCAGGAAGACATCGAAGTACTCTCGAGTCGATAGCGACCACATGTTTGGATTCCGGTGCCGAGCGCGTGATAATTCTTGTTCAGGACATGGCCGATGGCGTGGGGTCCCTGATTAGAGAGTGTGGCAGTACGGATTTTGATGTGATCATTAACGTAGCCTCGGCAACCTCTAGGGTAAAGGATAGTGACTTTGCGCCAAGTCAACTAGAGCGGTATGTGATGGCCGATCTCTTAGTTCCCATCCAGTTTATTCAACACCTGATCCGACGGTCAACCAGACCATTAAGGTTGATCTTTATTTCCTCAATATTGGCGGCGGTGAAAGCTCCTGACAGGCTGTTATATAGCTCACTTAAATCGTTGCAGGAGATGTGTTTACGGAAATTGGCAACTCAACGCGAGGGCGTACAGTTACTTGTTGTAAGAGTGGGCACGGTCATTCCACATGAGCGATCCAACTCGGTTGCACAGAAGCTAGCTAATGCTATTTATGACGCATACGTTCTGAAGAAGACGGATTTGAACTATGGCTGGAGCGGTTGGATTTATGTTGCATTGTTTTACCTTCAGCCGATTATATTTGTTCTTGTTGTTCATCTACAAAGGTGGCTTCGGGTTTATCTCTCCGGAAAAAGGTGAGCATTGGCGTTCCGCAAGGCGCATGCGCTGTCGGAGTAAGCAAGCGAGGCCGGAAATACGGAGGCAACACCAGTCAGGAAGTAATCCGAAATCGGCCCGGGGCGTTCACGGTCGCTATGCCGTAGGCTTTCAGCATTTCGTGGTGCATCCGTTCAACGCTGAATCTTTCCTTAGCCATTGTCCTCGCAGCGCGGCCCATGAGTTGGCGTAACTCCCGATCCTCGATCAATTGCCTGAGCCGCAGCGCAAGCTCATCGTCGGACTTGCAAACAAACCCTGTTTCACCATGTCGCACAATATCCCGGCAACCGACGACATCCGGTACGACTGCCGGCAAACCTGCCGCCTGAGCTTCAATCAAAGAAAGAGGCATTCCTTCCCAGAGGGAAGTCATTACGAAAATATCCGATCGTGAAAGCTCCGTGAGAACGTCTGCCCGGCTGACCCAGCCCGTAGAAGCCAAAGAGACCGTATGATCATCCGGGACCGAAAGGACGTTCTCGAGTTCACCGCCCCCAATCCATTTGAAATCGGCCGCCAAATCGCTAAGCCTGCTCGCCAAGTCACGAAATCGCCACGGCGCTTTCTGATAGCAAAGTCGCCCGGAGGTTACAACACGTACCCGGCTGCCGCTGCTTCCCTGCGCTTCCTTGATATGTTCAACTTCCGCACTATTTTCCACCAACACCACTCGCGGATGGCCAACACGATCCCGGGCCAGTCTCTTTTCGGATCCTGAACAAGCTACAAGCGTTCCTCGTAGCAACGCCGCAATACGCTCGAAGACCAGGTAAGAGAAGCGCCTAATGGCTGAAACATCTTCACGCAGGAACGCGAATCCGCGTGGGGAATAGAACGTGCGCCCACCGTAACCGGTAAAAAAAGCCGCTATCCGCCCGAGAACGCCGGCCTTGGACGAGTGCAAATGAATAGCGTCCGGCCGCATTTGGCGGAAGAGTTTTGCCAAAGCGATCACATCGCGCGCATCCTTCAGCGGCGACACAGGCGTCACCATCGGAATTTGGATGCGCCGGATTGGCGGAGGGAACAAGCGATCGAGCTGGTCAGGCGGCGGGGTTTCGGGGCGACATGAATGCACCAGCACTATATCGAAACCATTATTGGCCTGAATTGTTGCCAACTGCGAGATGGAATGAACGACACCCGTGCCCAAAGCTTCAGTAATATGGAGAATTAAGGTCATAGGCAGTACTTACTGGAGCACAACATCGAAACCGTAGGTCAACAGATCTTTGTCGGGAAGCGTAGAAAAGCGGGCGTCAAGGAGCCTTCGAGCGGTGGGCAATTGCTCCCAGCTCTTGCTGGAGAGCTGTGCAGCATTGAAACCTGCCGACTCGAACATCGCCATCATTTCCCCGAAGCGTATCCTGTTCGTGTAGAAACCGGAGGCCGCAAAAAACGGACTTTCCCACCGGCTCTCCGAAAATCTCAGATTGTTCAATTGGCCATTGAAATGATCAGTCAAGTCCACCGTATGCGAACAACACCCACCCTTGCGCAGAACCCGCCGCAGTTCCCGCATGGTTTCGAGAAAATCCCGCTTGGGAATGTGTTCGAGCACCGCCTGAGACCAGATGAAATCGACGCTCTCGTCCCGGATCGAGCGCAATGCATCTAGCCCGCCCACGCGGTATTCCGTATTGCACCGGGCCAGCACATCGTCCCAATCTCTTGCGCCCGCGAGATCCGAGACGTCTTTCCCGCAAGCGCGTAACAGATCCCCCAACTGTTGAAACGGCCTCATCTCTCGCGACGCGAAATCCCCGGCGTCGACGAGATAGCAGTTGTGAGCACCGAAGACATGTGCGATGGGCGCCGAAAGCAGCGAATCCCCCGGACCCAGTTCCAGACAAGTAAAACCTCCTCGTTTTGCCGGGAACTCGACGCGGTCCAAATGAGAGCGAAACACCCCCAGTGCGTACTCCGGATCGACCATGTCGCCGTGCTTGAACAGCCCCAGGGTCGCCCAGCGCCGGTAATCGAAAGGCAAGCGCGACAGGACGATTTTTGCAGCCAGCTTCATCCACCAGGGAATGCCCCTGATCATAAAGCAGCCCTCTGCCCGTCTTTCTGGCATTCCAGCCATGCCTGAAACATCAGGATGTCCCACAACAAGTAAATCCAATTGCGTTCGCCGGACTGGTGCTCCATCCATTTAATTCGGATCGGTACGGGGTCAAAATATCCCTCTCGCCTGAGCCGGGCCTCGTCGAGCAGTGCCGCCGCCCAATCGCGCAGCGGGCCGCGCAACCAGGAGTCGAGCGGAATGCCAAACCCCATCTTGGGACGATCCAGCAGGGACTTCGGCACATGGCGGTACAGCACCTGCCGCAAGAGCCATTTTGCCCCCCCCTCCCGCAGCTTCATGTTTAACGGCAGCCGCCAGGCGAATTCGATGATGCGATGATCAAGCAATGGGATGCGCGATTCAAGGCTGACAGCCATCGCTGCGCG
This sequence comes from uncultured Methylobacter sp., assembly GCA_964488195.1. Classification (GTDB taxonomy): domain Bacteria; phylum Pseudomonadota; class Gammaproteobacteria; order Methylococcales; family Methylomonadaceae; genus Methylobacter_A. The sequence goes on from CAZAUB010000011.1 coordinate 6,900, forward strand.
GTCCATCTTCACCAGGATGTCATCCGGCAGGTAACTGACCAAGTCAAGCCAGGCGCCGCGCTCGACGAAGCTCTTGAATACCGGTTGTCCATCCCCGAGCGTCAGGCAGGTCGGGGGCTCTTGGGCGTGTAGAACGACACTGATGGGAGCCTTCCAATGGGAAACCAGGTCACGGTAAATTCCCGTCTGACTCGACTGCAGCACGCCGGCCAGCTTGTGTAGCTTGTCGCCCATGTTGGCGTAGCGCAACCGCTTCGGGGCCACGGCCAGCAAAGGCCTTGCAACCCGATCCCAGCTGCCCGGAGAGAGAGAAGTTAGTCCGGCTGCCAGAATCCCGCGTGCAAATCGAGGCAGCACGGAAATGGCACGCCAGATCTTGTTCCCCATCATATAGCGGGTGTAACCGGCGAACAGCTCATCGCCGCCGTCTCCGGAAAGCGAGACCGTCACGTGCTTGCGGGCGAGCTGCGAAACGAGAAATGTCGGAATCTGCGATGAATCGGAAAACGGTTCGTCATAGACCTGCGCCAGCTTCGGAATGACGGCCATCGCTTGTGCCGACGCCACGTAAAGCTCGGTGTGATCGGTGCCCAGGTGGCGCGCCACAGCCTTTGCATGCTGCGCCTCGTTGTAACCCTCTTCTTCGAACCCGATGGAGAAGGTTCGGACTGGTCGACTGCTGCGGGTCTGCGCCAAGGCGACGATCAACGACGAGTCGATGCCGCCGGAAAGGAACGCCCCCACCGGCACATCAGCCTCGAGTTGCAGACCGACCGATTGACTGATCAAGCGCTCTAATTCCCCCATCGCTTCGGCATCATTACCCTGCCATGGCTCTTGTTGCCCCGCGACGGCAACGTCGCGCGCTGACCAGTAGGGTTCTACAATTGGCTCGGCACTACCCGAGCGAAAACGAAGCAGCGTACCGGGGTCGACCTTGCGCACCCCCCGATAGATCGAATAGGGTGCCGGAATGTAGTTGTATCGCAACAAAAGCGTCAGCGCATCGCGATCGACCTCCGCGGTGAATGCAGGGTGCGCCCTCAGCGCCTTCAGTTCCGAGCCAAATACGACCACATCGCCGAAGCGGCCCCAATAGAGCGGTTTTTCTCCCACCCGGTCACGCACCAAAATCAGTTCCCGGTGGTCGCGATCCCACAGGGCGATCGCGAACATGCCGACCATCTGGTCCAACGCACCACGCAGACCATTACGCTCAATGGCGGCGAGCATCACTTCGGTATCGGAATGGCCGCGCCATGCCGGCGCGCCACCCTCGGCTTCAAGCTTTCGGCGAAGTTGGGCGTGGTTGTATATTTCCCCATTGAAAACCACGACAAAGCGCCCGGAAGCTGAGACCATGGGTTGGTGCCCGGCGGGAGAGAGATCAAGAATCGAAAGCCGGCGATGGGCCAGAAAAATGCCGGCGGCGGCATCGGCCCAGACGCCGGAGTCATCCGGCCCCCGATGCGCGATTTCCTGAGCCATCCGCCCGGCCTGCGCCGCACCTGCGTCAGCGTCTGCCCGCGCGCGCAAATCAAGGAAACCTGTAATTCCGCACATTCGCGAAGGCAACGCTCAGGATTATCGGGTACACAGAAAATGCCAGTATGGAATCCGATCAGAGACATCAACCCTGGAATAACTGTTGCGCAATTCCATTATTTGCGCTCTCGTGTATCGATGCTCGATCGCGGTGACAAAGCGATCATGCACATCCTGTCGGATCCGTCCAATGGTCTTGCCATTGTAGAATTCGTAGAGGGGAACTTGCTTTTCCAAGCCCAGCGGTCTTAGCACCCGCCCCAGTCCGATGAATGGCAGGTAAACGAATAGCGTGATTCCCCATATCAACACTTGGCGTAGTGCATGGCTTTTCAACGATGAGATCACTCTTCGTCCGAATTCCATTACCCAATACAGGACGCGAAAGTGGAAAGGGCGATTATCCAGCGCATAATAGAGGTAGATGAGGATTCGCCGCGCGTACTTCTTCAATGCCCTGACCTCATCTAGAGCGTCGCTGGGTAGATGATGCAATACTCCCAGACTGAACAAGAAGTCGCAAAAATTGTCAGCAAACGGCAAGCGCTTGATGTCGCCCATGAAAAAAAGCAGGTTGTCGCCACGCGCTAGATTTGTCCTGGCCACAAAAATTGCATCCGAGAAATCTACCAGGATCAATTCCCTACAGAATCTCTGAAGGAAAAAGCTCCATCTTCCAATGCCGCATCCGAGATCACACACGCACTGATCTTGAAGGCTCTTCATTTGCACCAGATCGAAATACTGCTTAAATTCAATGCGATGCTCGTCAAGGATGTTGTTATATTGGGTCCACTGCCGACCAAACGAATGCTGAACAGCTTCCGAAAATGCCTCGATACCGTCCTGCCGAGCTGACGCACCGGGAGAAATAATCCGGCGAACGTATTCCGTATATTGAGACGGATCCAGCAGCACGATCACGTCATTGACAATCGGATAGCGGCGTCCCTTCACCAACAGGAATTCGTCAGCGAGAACAATATCCTCGGCGCCGAAGATTCTCCGTAAACTGCTTAGTTTGTTTTGATAATAAGCCGTCTTAGCCTCGATGTCACCGCTAAGGTCGCACATCTTCTTCGATATCTTTAGCGGTCCTCAGACCCCGTGACTAGATAGAGCCGCTCGCTGTACGATCCGGAGTCGCTCAAGCCCGGCGGCGACAAATGATGGCAACAGATGTCCATCGTAGGTATCAACGCGGTAACCCGCTTTTCCGGCCGCAGCCTCTGCAATGGCGAGCTTGTATTTTTCCCGATCACCGAGGCGTAGGTGAAGGTTGAGCGCGTCTGCCGTAGCGACAGGCGCGCCTGTCAACCGAGCGAAATCAACAACGGCCAGGCTCTTTGCCGGCAGTGCGCCGGTTGCGTAATCGAGGCATTGGGCGGCGGACTCAAACGCTTGCTGCAAGAACGTATCCAACTCCGAAACATTCCAGTCCCACAACGCATAGCGCCGAAACATGGACAACCACATCTTGCGATTCGAGAAAAATACTTCCGCCGGGTCGCGAGCTACCCACACATAGGCGGCGCTTGGGAAAGCCTCTATCAGGGCACGAATGCGGAACGTGTGGTTGGGGGACTTGAGCAAAAGTCGGCCTGGCTTTCCATGTGCGACGCCCGCAAGAAACTCGCGCCAGGTATCCATCCAACCTTCGGGGTGGTTGCCGCCCCAGGCATCGGGCTTTAGCCAGTACGCAAGTTCTGCCAAGCGCCGTGGGTCGAAGAAGCCGCGATAGAGGGAAGGCACGCCAAGCGCCAGCAAAGCGAATTCGTCTTCCTGCGGCGAGAAAGCGTCGATGGTGAAGCCATCCATGGGGCGAATCACGGTATTGCCAGCAACTGGCGGCGAACGGAAGCGGAAGGAGGCAGGACTCATGCACTGCCATGTCGCCGGATAGATCATGCCATGGCAGGCGCCCAACAGATCATGCAGGAACGTGGTTCCAGACCGCCACAGACCCAGGATGAAAACCGGGTCTGTACCCGCAGATATAGGGGGTGGCAAGCGCCGTTGCAACGCCAGGTTGCGTTCGAACCAAAAGCTCTGCCAACCAACTGAGAAACGCTGCCACCTATCGGCACGATCGGGCCGGCCACCCTCCCGCACCCACAGGAGCATTTCGCGCCCAAACGGGAAAACAGTCGGGCCGCCACGCAACCCACTCATTTCACGGGTGCGCCAAATTGGCGTAATTGCTCTTGGATTTTAGTAAGCATTTGCGCTGCAATTACCGAGTTAACCTGGATCAGGTTATTTTTCTCTCCTGGGTCTGATTTCAGATCGTAGAGGGCATCTTCGAATTTCGGCTGCATTGGGTATTTGAGGTGTCCGCGGTAATGCACGTATTTCCAGCTTTCCTCGATCATCGCCACACTGCCGGTGTTCAACGCTTCAGAGCGATTACTTTCCTCGAAATTCATCGAGAATACCGCCCCTTCCATTTTTTCCCCTTGTATTGCTGGCTTCAGCGAGCGCCCCTCGCCTGCTCCCTCAATCGGAATGTTCACCAAATCGAGAATAGTTGGCATCAAGTCAATCTGTTCCGCCAGCACATCAAGCCGCCTACCAGTCCGCTGGGTGGGCTCTTTTAGAATGAGCGGAACGCGGATCAACGCATCGTGAAGCATCGGACCACCGTGAAGACCGTAGCCCTTGACGAAGCTTTCGCCATGGTCGGCGCTGACCACCAATAGGCCGTCATCGAACAGCCCCATGTCCTTCAGCCAGTCGGCGAATCGACCCAGATGGTGATCCACATAGACGATCGCTTCGTCATAGCGCCCGACATAGCGATCCGGAAAATTGGTGTCACTGCGCGCCGCAAATTGCCCAGGAGGAGACGAATCAAAACGGGTCTGAGCCGTGGGGCGCGGATCGATACGCCCGATGAACGGGGACGGTGTCGCGTAGGGATCATGCGGTGGAAGTAGATGCACCCACAGGAAAAATGGCCTATTTAGATCTCTGTGTGCAACGAAATTCCTGGCAGTGGAAAGCGCCAATTCCGGGTCGTAAAGATCGGCACCCGAATTGACGCCAAGATGGCTTAGGAACCAGTCTATCGCATAGAAGAAATTGTCGATGACCCCTAGTTGAAGCAAAGGCATCACATGAGTCGGAAGTGCAATAGAAGCGGGTATCAGAAACCAACTCTTGTAGCGTCTTTCGGCGCTCTTATCCAGCCATTGGGTAACGCGGAGACTAGACGGTGCCGCATTAGGGTTTGTTGCCACGGCGAGGGTTTGATAGCCGGCTTTTTTCAGCCTTGCCACCAGGTTGCGATCAGCCATATCGGTATCAATCTGGGCAGGGAGCTGGAGCACGCGGCTGGACCACGGCCTTAGACCGTGGATGATGGAGTTGACCGACGGCGTGGTGAAATTACTGTTGGCATAAAACCGCTCAAACACGCTCGCCTGCCGCGCCAGGCGGTCGAGATTTGGCGTCGTTGCCCGCCCGTAACCATAGAGCGAAACATGGTCGGCAGCCAAAGCATCGATAGTGAGCAAAATGACATTCGGTCGCCTTGTCGCCTGCCCTATCGTCTCAACCGCTGTGGGCGGTACGGGAAGTGACGCAGGAGCAAACAAGGCTGCGAGCGCTGCCACTACCATAGGAATCAATCCGGCGATCGCTCCCAACGAGGCCAGACTCCGTAGCCCCCCGGGTAATGAGGTACGACGCCAGATCCACACGGCGCAGCTAATAGCTATGGCAAAGCCTATTTCCCATTTGGCCTCCCGCATCCAGGTGGCGAGCGCGAACTCGTTGACCTCCAGCCACGATTTCGTGCCTTTGAGCAAGGAGATCGCCATGATCGAGAGCGACAACCAAGCGCTGACCCGCGCGGCCCAGGCAGCCGGAGAGCGATGCAATAGCCGGGCGTATCCTATAACCGGCACGATGGTCGTCAGTGCGAGTACAAGCCCGATCAGCCCAAAAACAAGCCACCCCCAAGCGTACATGGCTGGCAACTCGATGGGTCGGACGTATTTTAGATAACCGTCAATTTGACTAAGAAAACCTAGTGGAAGTGCCACTCCCACCATGGTGATGGGGATTATGAGCAGCGCATGGGTGATTTGTCCGCGTAGGACTGCGAATACCGTGTCTCTCACTCGCGCTTCTCGGTTCGCCGGAAGATGCGGTGCCATAGTGCTCCGATACGGTGCCGGAAAATACTGTACGCCCCACCAATCGCCACCAAAATCGGAAACAGCAACTGAAACAGCCATCCGCCCACATTCGGATCAATATAGGCATAGCAATCCACAGGCACCAGGAGAACCGGAACCACCACTGAACAAAAGAAAACGCCTCTGAAATTTCGCAATTTTTCTCCAGAATAACGTAAGCGTTCCCCTGAGCCCCTGTTGAAGTGATTCATTGCTTCACCGATTCTTTCCATAAGCTTATGTAACTATCCGGACAAAAAGCGCACCGCCCGGCAAGCCCAGTCGGCACCCGTACTGGGCGAATTGCGACGTTGGCTGGAGGGCACGCTTCGCGCCGTGCTGCCGCGAAGCCCCACGGCGGGGATTTCCGGACGATTACGAATAATTGGCGGAAAGAGCCTTGAGTCTTGTAATATCGGCATAAATTGCCGTTACTTCTTTAGCTGCTCCTGGTTTTGAGTACGAGCGTTCCTCTACTATGCCAAAATCCAGAGAGGCATCGGCTAGCATTCGTTTAAGCAAATCTCGCATCTTTACCGGTTTTCCACATCCGACGTTGTATACCTGCCCGGACAATCCGCGATCCATAATAATCTCAATTGCCCTGCATGCCTCCTCGACGTCAATATAATCGCGCGTAGAATCGAGCCCTCCTACCCTGATACGCTCCGCTTTATTGGCTATTACTGCCTGAATTTCACGTTCAACTCGCCCGACAAAAAGATGCTCCGGCATCCCCTTGCCAAATAGGTTAAATATTCGCGCGACAACGACATCTAAGCCTGTGGCCCAGCAATAATATGATGCTAAGTGTGTTTGGGCGGCCTTAGTCCAACCATAAACGGAAATTGGTTGAAGAACCTTGGTTTCAGATATCGGGTTTTCCTCCGGATCCACGAGACCATATTCTGCCGAGCTTCCGACCAAGAGTACACGAGTCTTATTCTTGGAGTGAGTGAGGCTATCCAGGATATTCCTTGCAGCGAAAACATTGTTGTTCAGATCCACTTCAAAAGTACCTGATGCACTCGCCGCCAAATGATAAATATTCGTCGGACGATATCTATCCAATAAATCGGCAATCGACGCCCTGTTCGTTAGATCGCAAGCCAGAACCCCAGGAGTATCGGTGGATCTGCGCGATACCGCGATGACTTCCTGGGTCTGCGAATTTCCTAGGAAGCGCACCAGGTGGCGTCCCAGGAATCCTGAAGCCCCGGTGACAAGCAATGTCACAATTTGAGTCCCAAGCGCTTCGCCAGTTCATCAAAATTGGTGTCCGCATATTCGTAGTCTTCAGGGCGCCCGATATCCAGCCAGAAACCGCTGAAGGGATAGATGCGAATATCTCGTCCGCAATCCAGGCCGTCCAGCATGAGATTATCGAAACCGTAAGGCTCTCCGGGCGTTAGATCCTTCAATACCCTCCTGCTAAGACAATATATGCCCATGCTTACGTCAAAATCGTATGCTGGTTTTTCCTTGAACCCCGTTAAGCGATTCGCCGAATTGTATTCCAAGACGCCGAAATCGATTTTCACCTGACGACGATTTGCAGAGACCGAGACGTCAGCATCGCTGTCGACATGACGCGAATAGAATGTCCTGTAGTCAAGGTCGCAAAGTATGTCGCCATTCATTACCAAGAAATTGGCCGGAAGATCCTCGATGAGCGCCAAGGGACCAATTGTGCTCAAAGGTTTGTCTTCCAGAGAATAATCGATCGTAATCCCCCATTTTTCGCCACGTCCAAAATATGCTTGGATCAAATTTGCCAGATGATTTACCGCCAGCGTCACATGATCAAACCCGGCCCCCGCAAGTTGTAGCAAGACCACCTCGAGAATCGCGCAACGGCCGCCCAGCGGCACCAGGGGTTTGGGCACAAGCGTTGTGTATGGCTTCAGTCTTGTGCCTTTACCACCCGCAAGGATAACAGCGCGCATCACCACCTCATCAAACGTTATATAACCAAGCCTTGTACCGAAACAGGTTTTCCGGTCTCCTGAACCACGCAACGGTATTCGTCAGACCCAACTCAAAACTGTGACCAGGCGTCCACGAGGTTAATTTGCTAATTTTCTCGTTGCTACCCAGCAATCTTGCGACTTCGGAGTTCTCCGGCCGCGTACGCTTTTCATCATACCCAATGTGAGCTCTGGGATTTATCTCCTTAATCAGAAAATCGGCGACCTGTTCTATGGATTTCTCCACGCCGGTTGCAATATTGATCTCTTCACCAATCGTTGAATCCGATTCCGCGATCGCGATAAAACCCTGAACCGTATCGGCCACATAATTAAAATCCCGAGTTGAGCTGATATTACCGAGCCTCAACTCAGTTTCCCCGCAGAGCAATTGCGTGACTATCGTGGGGACAACCGCCCGCGCCGACTGCCGTGGGCCAAACGTATTGAACGGTCTGACGATTGATACCGGCGAATCGAAGGATCGGAAGAACGCCTCGGCAATCCTGTCAGCCCCGATTTTCGTAGCGCTGTATGGCGACTGCCCCTGAAATGGATGGCGTTCATCAATCGGAACATATTTGGCGGTTCCGTAGACTTCAGATGTCGAGGTAACCAAAACCTTGCGCACACTGCAATTGCGTGCTGCTTGCAGAATATTCAAGGTTCCTTTGATATTGGTGTCGACATATGAATCAGGGGACTGGTAAGAGAACGGGATCCCAATCAACGCCGCCAAATGGAAGACAACGTCGCAACCGCGCGTCGCCGTCAAGACGCCATGGGGATCTCTAATGTCCCCCATAACAACGTCAAGCGTTCTCTGTTGAGTCGGAGAAATCGTATCCAGCCATCCCCAGCTACCGAAGGAGTTGTAGTAGACAAATGCCCTGACGTCGCAGCCCTTGGCAATGAGGGCCTCCACGAGATGACTGCCGATAAATCCGTCCGCCCCGGTAACTAAGACTTTCGTTCCGCTCAGTTGCATCAGAATCTATGCTCCATTAAAGCCGCCAATTGCACAATCGGGAAGCACATATGTGAAAAGCTGATTGCAATGCCGGTAGCTGGAAGCGACGCTAAAACGCAGCCTACGCGCGGCTCAAGGAAACCGGCTATGACTGAACCGGGGAATTATCGCCGACCCTCATTAACTGATCATAGACTGCTTCGTAGGACCGTACCATCAGATTGATCCCGAAGTGTTCGGAAGCCCGCTGCCATGCCGACTTGCCCATGAAGCGAAACTCATCCTTCGAAAGCCGTAGTAAATCTTCCCAGGCATCAGACATTGCCTGCGCGTCGTTCGGCGGAACGACGCGCCCTGCATTTCCAACGATATAGGCTGAATCACCAACGTCAGTCACGACACAAGGAACACCGCACATCATCGCTTCACATATGGTGGTAGAGAATCCTTCGCTGCGGGAGGAAGAAACTGCGATATCAATCGCGGACGTAAGTTCAATAATTTCCTCCTGGAATCCTAGTAAATGAACGACATCGGTCAATCCAAGTTCGTTCACCCATTCCATTAATAAACGGTTATTGCGATCTACCCCAGGACCGGCAAGCACGAAATGAACTTCGGGCCTTTTTTTATGAAGTATACCAGCGGCGCTAAGGAATCCTTCCTGGTTTTTCAGGGGATCAAACCGAGCGATGAGGCCAATAAGCGTGGCGTCATATGGGATGCCAAGTTTGATACGGATTGCATGTCTGGCATCACGATGGGATAGAAGGTCTCTCAATTCAATACCAACGGGCACAAATAAAAATCGGTCTGGAACATATCCAAGAGCGACATGAGCGTCTATACCGGCCCGAGATACTGTTAGAATTTTGTCAGGAATAAGCCTCGACAAGAGCGCAAGAACTCTCAAGACTATCCGAGTGGACAATTTTGTTTGTGCTTTTGGAAGCTGACTACTACATATATTCCAAATTATAAATTTTACTCTAGCCAAGAGTGCAGCCACTCCGCCCATTAGATCCGCGTGGTAAAGCCAAGTATGGACGATACTCGGTTTAATCGTTCTTAATCGACGCACAAGACGAAGTAACGCCAACGGGCTAGGCCGCCTGCGACCCATGCCTAGAGCCTCCACATCTATCCCTAGGCCCCCGATCAGTTGTCCAACATAACCAATTGTGGAAAGCGAAATTACTCTATGCTCAAATTTGCGTGAAATATGTCTCAAAAGGTTCAATAACATCATCTCGGCGCCCCCGGTATCCAAACCGGTGATGATGTGAACAACTTTTCCTTTAGTCATAGACAATTTCCCGTCAAGCAAAATACTTAGTTGGGCACGAAATAATCACCTTTGCAACAGCAGTCAATAGTCATCGGTCCAAAAGCTCAGCCTGTCGGGTTACCGGTAGATCATGGGCAGGTTCGATCATTTCTTTGCGCTCGCACCGTCTATACGACCGAGCGTGCCGGCCAAAAATCATTCTCCAGCGCCAACTGTCCGATCTTCGCCTGCATGTCCTTCACGCTCGGCCCCACGCTCTCCCGCTTCTCCCCCGGGGTCAGGAACACCCCGGTGGCCGCCTCCAGCAGCTGCGTCTTCCACTGCCTAATCTGACTGGCATGCACATCGAACTTCTCCGCCAACTCCGCCAGGGTCTTGTCGTCCTTCAGCGCCGCCACCGCCACCTTCGCCTTGAACGACGCCGTATGGTTTCTTCTTGGCCTTCTCACCACTGCTAGAAGTGGCTCCGTTTGTTTGAACAACTTTCCCCGATTTATAAGTGGACTCCGGGCGGGTTGCGAATGGTGCAGAGTTGTCCACGGCGGCGTGCGTCGCTTGCGACCAACGCAAAGCCGCGGTGGGCAACTCGGGGCGCACCAAGGATTTCATCTTACGCGGCCAGCGCCATCGGCGGCAGCGCTGCGAGGTACTTTTCGTTCGGCGTGAACCGTTCGAGACTTGAATGACTGCGATGCGCGTTGTACCAGTTCAGATACTCGGCAATGTCGCTGCGTGCCGCGCTCACGCTGTCGTAGGCCTTGAGGTACACCCGTTCGTACTTCACGCTGCGCCACAGGCGCTCGACGAACACGTTGTCACGCCAGGCGCCACGCCCGTCCATGGACAGCTTGCAGCCGTGGGCCAAGACCGTGTCGGTGAACTCGATCGCGGTGAACTGGCTGCCCTGGTCGGTATTGACGATCTCGGGCGCACCGTACCGGGCAAAGGCCTGCTCGATCACCTCCTTGGCGTGAACCGCTTCCAGCGTAATCGCCACCTTGTGCGCCAGCACCTTGCGGCTGAGCACATCCACCACGGCAGTGAGGTAGACGAAACCGCGCGCCATGGGAACGTAGGTCGTGTCCAGCGCCCAGACCTGATTGGAGCGGGTGATCGCCAGTTTGCGCAACAGATAAGGGTAGACCTTGTGGCCTGGCGCGGCTTTGCTGGTGCCTGGCTGAGGCGCCAGGGCTTCGATGCCCATGCGAAGCATGAGCGTTCTGATGTGACGCCGTCCGGCGCGGATGCCTTGCCGGGCCAATTGGTCGCGCAACATGCGCGCCCCCATGAAGGGGTGTTCCAGATGCAGTTCGTCGATCTTACGCATGAGCGCCAGATCGGCCGGGCTGACAGGCTGGGGCAGGTAGTACACCGTCCCACGGCTGATCTCCAGCAGCTTGGCCTGGCGTGTGATGCTGAGTTTGTGGTCACGGTCGATCATGGCTTTGCGCTCAGCAATCCCGC
>CAZAUB010000012.1:0-18026 GCA_964488195.1 uncultured Methylobacter sp.
TCACGTAATTATCACAACCCTCTACAACGACAAAGGCGAGATACAGGGATTTTCAGAAATCACGCGCGACATCACCGAGCGTAAGGCGGCTACGAAACAGTTGCGCGACAGTGCTGCGCGCATTCACGCGATCCTCGATACCGTGGTGGATGGCATCATCACCATCGACCAGCGCGGCATCATCGAGACCCTCAACCCCGCCGCCGAGCGCATTTTCGGCTATACCGCCGTCGAGGTGGTCGGGCGCAACGTCAAGATACTGATGCCCGAGCCTTACCACAGCCAGCACGATGGCTACCTTGAGCATTACCGCGCCACCGGCGAGCCGCGCGTCATCGGCATCGGACGTATCGTCGAGGGGCGGCGCAAGGACGGCAGCACCTTCCCGCTGGAATTGGCGGTGAACGAGATGCTGCTGGGCGAGGGACGTTTTTTCACCGGCAGTGTGCGCGACATCACCGAGCGCAAACTGTTCGAGCAGGCACTTGTTGTCGCCAAGACCGAGGCGGAGCAGGCCAACCGGGCCAAGTCAGACTTTCTCGCCACCATGAGTCACGAGATCCGCACCCCCATGAACGGTGTGATCGGCATGGTGGATGTGCTGCATCAGACCAGTCTCAAGGGTTACCAGGTGGAAATGGTCGATACCATCCGCGAATCGGCGTTTTCACTGCTGGGCATCATCGAGGACATTCTCGATTTTTCCAAAATCGAGGCGGGCAAGCTGGAAATCGAGTACGCGCCCACAGCGGTGGCCGAGGTGATAGAGAAGGTCTGCGTCATGCTGGATCGTCTGGCAGCAAAGAAAGGGGTGGAGCTGACGCTATTCACCGATCCGGCGATTCCCGCAGTCGTCCTGAGCGATGCCCAGCGTCTGCGCCAGGTCGTGATCAATCTTGCCAACAATGCCATCAAGTTTTCCAGCGGGCAGGAGCGCCAGGGGCGCGTGTCGGTACAGGCCGTGCTGGTCGAGCGTGATGCAGAGCAGGCCGTGGTGGAAATTCGCGTGATCGACAACGGCGTTGGCATGGATCAAGAAACCCAAGCGCGGCTGTTTACCCCCTTCACCCAGGCCGATGTCTCGACGACTCGATGCTTTGGCGGCACCGGGCTGGGGCTGACCATTGCCCGTAATCTGGCGCAACTGATGGGCGGAGAAATGACGGTGCAGAGCGTTCTTGGTCAAGGTTCCACCTTTATCGTGCGATTGCCTTTTGTTCCGGTACCGGGCAAAGCCGACGACAGTGCAACGCAAGCACTGGTCGCCGGGCTTTCTTGTCTCGTGGTAGGCGATACAGAAGGACTGGCCGATCATCTGGCCGCTTATTTGCTGTCTGCCGGCGCAGTAGTTGAGCAAGCGCCAAATCTGGCGGCAGCACGGGAACAGGCCGACACGCCGTTGTCCGGCCCATGGATATGGCTGATCGACGTCGGCAACACGCAGCCCTTGCCGGATGAACTGCGAGCGATTACCCGTTTCCAGCCGGAGCAGGATGTTCGCCTCGTCGTCATCGGCCGCGGGACACGTCGACGGCCACGTAAGAAGACTGCCGATCAGATAGTCGAGGTGGACGGCAATATCCTGACGCGGCAGACCGTCCTCCAGGCCGTGGCCATCGCTGCCGGACGGGCGCAGGCAGAAATGGCTACGCTGCCGTCCGGCAAGGGTGAGGCTGCTTTCATCGCGCCATCGCGTGACGATGCTCTGCGGCAGGGCAGGCTGATTCTGGTGGCGGAAGATAACGAAACCAACCAGAAGGTGATCTTGCAGCAACTAGCGCTACTCGGGTTTGCTGCCGATGTCGCTGGTGACGGCCACGAAGCGCTGGAACGCTGGCGCAGCGGCGATTATGCCCTGCTGTTGACCGATCTGCACATGCCGAAAATGGATGGCTATGAACTGACCGCCGCCATCCGCACTGAGGAAAACAGCACCCGGCACATCGTGATCATCGCCCTGACTGCGAATACCCTCAAGGGTGAAGCACTGCGCTGTCTCGATGCAGGTATGGATGACTACCTCAGCAAACCGACTCCCCTGGAAAACCTGAAGGCGATATTGGCGAAATGGCTGCCGACCGCCACGTCTGTCCCACAATCAGCCGATGCGGCCAATTTATCTGATGCTTCAATTACCTCATCGGTACAATCCGCCGCGCCAAGACCGGTGGATGTGAGTGTGCTTGCCGCACTGGTGGGCGACAGCCCTGAGGTGATCAAAGAATTTCTGCTTGATTTTCGTAGCAGCGCAACACAGATTGCGGCGGAAATGAAGACCGCCTATGAGGCCGGGCAGATGGAGCTGGTAAGCGCACTGGCGCACAAACTTAAGTCTTCGGCTCGCGCTGTGGGCGCGCTGGCACTGGGCGAGCTATGCGCTGAAATGGAACAGACCGGCAAGACCGGACAGGTCGAAGCATTGACCGCGCTGCTGTCCCGCTTTGAGGCGGAAATGGCCGCTGTGGACGAATATCTGGATTCATTGTAGCCCCGGAAAATATCCGGGACGTGATAACAACAAGAGGTAAACCATGATTGATAAATCTGCACTCAGAATTCTGGTGCTCGATGACGAGCCCTTCATGCTCAAGCTGCTTGACCATGTGCTGACCAGTCTGGGATTCAGCCAGGTGACGACCTGCGACAGCGGGTGCACCTGCCAAGGTGCGATTGGTTTCATCGCGGACTGAAGACCACAAGGCACACGAAAGTTTTTCGACTCACCTTCAACTCTGGAGTTAAAAATGGCAACGAACACAAACACAGGCGAGAAAGACAGCGGACTGGAATGCCACCACGGAAGTGCCGAAGTATGATGCTGCTGGTTTTTACATTGGATGATTGGCGATGTGCGCTGGAACTTTCCACCGTCGAAAAGGTATATCGTGCAGTCGCTGTTACCCCCTTACCGGATGCACCGGATATTGTCCTGGGTGTCGTCAACGTCAGGGGCGTCGTGTTACCGGTTGTCGATATTCGGCGGCGCTTCCGCCTGCCGGAGAAAAACCTGACACCGGACGACCAGCTCATCGTCGCCCACTCCTCCGGCCGTTTGGTCGTGCTTGCCGTGGATAGTGTCACCGATGTCATTGAGTGCTCTGGACAGGACATTACTTCGGCAAGTGCCATTGCGCCCGGCATGGAGTATGTTGAAGGGGTGGCTCGGCTCAAGGACGGCATGATTTTGATCCACAATCTGGCTCGCTTTCTTTCGCTCGAAGAAGTCGTCGCACTGGATCATGCCTTGGGGAGTACTTAGCAATGGACATGGTTGAGACACCGCAACATTCCCTGCTGACGTATTTCAGCGAATTCCTGGCGCAGCAGATGGGGCTGCATTTTCCGCCGGAACGCTGGCGCGACCTGCTGCGCGGGGTCGAAGCCGCCGCGCAGGAATTCGGTCTTCAGGATGCTGCAACTTGTATGCAATGGTTGCTATCCACACCTCCTGACCGCAACCGGATCAAAATCCTGGCCTGCCATCTGACGGTGGGAGAAACCTATTTCTTTCGCGATCCCCGAGCATTCGACGCGCTGCAAGTGCACATTCTGCCCGCCCTGATCCAGTCCCGCCGACAATGCGGGCAAGCTCTCAGAATCTGGAGCGCAGGCTGCGCGACTGGAGAAGAAGCCTATTCGCTCGCCATCCTGGTGCAGCGGATGATCCCCGATTTCTGGCAATGGAACATCACCATCCTCGGCACCGACATCAACCCGCACGCCTTGGCCAAGGCCGAATCCGGCATCTATGGCGAATGGTCTTTCCGTAATGCGCCCGACTGGCTGAAAAATGGCTATTTCCGCCCCACTGCAAAAGGACGTTACGAAATCATTTCCACCGTGCGGGAGAGGGTGACATTTGCCTACTTCAACCTGATGGAAGACTCCTACCCGTCGCTGACGAACAACACCAACGCGATGGACATCATCTTTTGCCGGAATGTGCTGATGTATTTCGAACCGGCTTTGGCTGCCCAGGTGGTGCACAGGCACTCTCTGTCGCTGGTGGATGGCGGCTGGCTGATTATCAGCCCCACAGATAACGCCCAGACCATGACTGAGACCATGGAAACAGTCAATTTCCCTGGTGCGATCCTGTATCGCAAAAACGCCTCCGGCACGGCACGGAGTTCGGCAGCGCCTTTCCCTGCGCAGCTAGAGCCGCCCGAACAGATCGTCATCCGCCCGGCCGCGACGACAAAACAGCATACGCGGCGGCCTGCGGCGATGGCGGCGGACAAGACGCCGCCTCCACCGCGACCGCGACCGTCGGACTATCGGCAGGCTCTCGCCCTCTACCAGCAAGGGCGCTATGGCGAAGCGGCAGCGCAAGCCACCACGCTTCTGGGCAGCCAGAAAAACAAGGTGCAGGCGATGAATCTTATCGCCAGAATCCACGCCAATCAGGGGGATCTGGCCAGCGCGCGGCAATGGTGCATGCAGGCGATCGATGCCGACCGCCTGAACCCGGTCGGGCATTACCTGATGGCTGTCGTACTGCTGGAACTGGGACAGACTGACGGTAGCATGCAGGAACTCAAGCGTACGCTGTACCTGGATCCATATTTCGTGCTTGCCTATTTCACGCTCGGCAACCTGTATCGGCAACAAGGCAGGCACAAGGAAGCCGGGAAACATTTTGAAAATGCGCTGCTGCTGCTCGATGTGCGTCCACCGGAAGAGATCCTGCCTGAGGCGGAAGGCATGACCGCAGGCCGCCTGGCAGAAATCATCCACACCCTACGCGATCAGGAGAAACTGGCATGAAAAAACAGGATATCAAAACCGGCACGAAATACCCGGCCCGGCCTGATTCTGGGCATGCAGGGTCACCTCCGCCGCAACAATGGCAGAGCATCCTCAAGGCCAGGGCTCAGGCGCTCGCACAGGCACCGGAGCAAGTTGCGGCGACGGAATGCCTCGAAGTCGTGACGTTTCTGCTTGCCTACGAAACCTACGGCATCGAAACCGCCTACGTGCGCGAGGTCTATCCGCTGAAAGACCTCACCCCGCTGCCATGCACGCCGCCGTTCGTCGCCGGCATCGTCAACGTGCGCGGCCAGGTGATATCGGTGATCGACATCAAAAAGTTCTTCGACCTGCCGGAAAAGGGGCTGACCGATCTCAACAAGGTGATCATTCTTTCCGATGGCGTTATGGAGTACGGCATCCTGGCGGATGCCGTACTAGACGTGCGAAGTATTCCCAGGCAGCAAATTCAGCCGTCATTACCCACCTTGACCGGCATCCGCGAACAATATCTACGGGGAATTACAGCAGACCGCCTAATCGTTTTGGATGCCTACAGCTTGCTGACGAGCCGCAGTATTGTCGTTCATGAGGAAGCCGTGTGAATGGCTTTCCATTTAATGCAGGACAGACCTGTCAGGTCTAACTTCGGTCTTTTTATCCCGCCTAAAGCGGGTAGCCCGTGTGAATTAAAGACAAACAACTTTCGCTATTCAGTGCAAAATTAAGGAGACTGTGTCTTGAACCTATTTCTCAACCTAACCACCCGGAACAAACTTTTCTTGGGTTTCGGCCTGATAATCCTGCTGCTGGTCGGGGTAATCGCGACAGCCTACCGGAGTATTACGGCGATGCAGACATCGCAGGAAGTTCTCTACAGCAGAGATTTCGCCGATGCCGTCGATCTTATGGCGGTCCGTTCCAATATCAATGGCGCGCGCGCCGCCTTGCTGAACATGATGCTGCTGTCCCAGCGATCCGAGCAGGAAAACTGGCATAACGACATTAAAAAGCGCACCTTGGTTGTCGACAAGCTGTTACAGCAGCTCGTCGCGCGGCAACGTGAGGATCAGGCGTTTCTCGGCAGGCTTAAAGAGTTGAAGTCTACCTATGAAGACTATGTTAGAACGCGGGATACCCGGTTGATCCCGCAGATTTTCGCCGGCAATATCAAAGAAGCAACGATCCTGACGCTCGGCACTCAGTTCGAGCGGTACGACGAAATACGGGTGCTTGCCGATGCGCTGGGAAACGACGCAGAGCAGCGTGCGCAGGCCTCGGTGGCAGGAGTGCAGCAAAGGGCCAACGAATCCCTGCGCCTCTTCGTTAGTATCGGGATTATTGCGTTTACGCTTACTGTGGCGATGGTGTTGCTGTTGACGCGAATCATCGCCGGCCCGCTCAAAGAGATTGCGGAAGCTGCGGGCCGCATTGCCGCCGGCGATCTCTCGGTCGACATCCGGGTCGGAGGGCGCACGGACGAGGTGGGGCAACTCGCCCAATCATTCCGCGACATGGTGGAGAGTTTGCGCAAACTTACCCTGGAGATCCGCGACGGCATGAATGTTCTGGCTTCTTCCTCGACCGAAATTCTGGCGACGACGACCCAGGTGGCGGCCGGGTCGGCGGAAACCGCGACGGCGGTCAGCGAGACCACCGCGACGGTGGAGGAAGTCAGGCAGACGGTGCAGCTAGCCAACGAGAAAGCGAAACAGGTATCCGACAGCGCGCAGCAGGTGGCGAAGGTCTCACAAACGGGGCGGCAGGCAGTAGAAGAACTGATAGCGGGAATGGAGCGCATCCGCGAGCAGACGGCGGCAGCGGCAGAAAGCATTGTGAGGCTGAGCGAACAGAGCCAGGTTATCGGCGAGATCATCCTGACCGTCAACGATCTGGCAGAGCAGTCCAATCTGCTGGCGGTCAACGCCGCGATCGAAGCGGCGAAAGCCGGCGATCAGGGCAAGGGCTTTGCCGTGGTGGCGCAGGAGATCAAGAGCCTGGCGGAACAGTCCAAACAGGCCACAGCCCAAGTGCGGGCCATCCTGGGCGATATCCAAAAGGCGACCGGGGCGGCGGTGATGGCCACCGATTTGAGCGGCAAGGCGGTGGCAGCGGGAGCGCAACAGTCCGATGCGGCGGGCGAGGCCATCCGCATGCTGGCCGAGAGCATCGTCGAGGCGGCGCAGGCGGCGCTACAGATCGCAGCCTCAAGCCAGCAGCAGCTGGTGGGGATGGATCAGGTGGCGCTGGCGATGGAGAACATCAAGCAGGCCAGCGTGCAGAATATGGCCGGCACGAGGCAGGCGGAAGGGGCGGCACATAACCTGCATGCGCTGGGACTCAAGCTGAAACAATTGGTGGAGAGATACAACGTTTAATTCGCCGACAAAAATCCTTATGCAAGGACGGACTCGTTCGTTCTTTGTCGCAGGCAATAAAATAGAGAAGATGAGGAGGCTAACATGACTATCAGCAAAAAAATTATCGCCGGCTATGGTATCGTACTGGTTGTGCTTGTACTGGTTGTCGCCGGTGCATTCTATTCGCTCAACCAGGTTCAGGAAAAATATAACGGGATCATCGATGTATACGGGCAACTGATCGACGGTAGCAACGCAATCAGATTTGAGACGAGGAACCAGGTTTCATTTTATCGCGGATTTCTGCTTTATTCCGACCAAAGGCAAGATTTTCAGGACAAATTGCAGGAAAATTACCGGCGCATTGACGAAATCATAAAGAAAATGCAAAACAGGCCGATGACTGAAGAGGGATTGGGCGCGTTGCACAGAATTGCCGGCTTACAGGATGAATTTGAGAAAGGGCAAAAAGCAATCATAGCAATGATGCTGCAAGGCAAAAGCGCGGAAGCGTTGGCCTCAAGCATCAATGAAGTGCGGCCCGTATCGGAAGCGTTAATTGCCGCAACCGATGCGTTCCGCGATCAGCAACTCAAACTGGTAGACCAGCGGCGCGCTCAAACTGTCGCCGGAATACGGCGCAATTCTGTAGCACTGCTGATCATTTCGCTGCTTGGCTTTATTAGCGGCCTGACATTTAGTATCTATCTAAGCCGCTCCATTACCCGGCAATTGCGTGTAGCGATTCTCCAGCTTTCCTCTTCTTCGGCCGATATTCTGGCGACGACGACGCAGGTGGCCGCCGGTTCGGCGGAAACCGCGACGGCGGTCAGCGAGACCACCGCGACGGTGGAGGAAGTCAGGCAGACGGTACAGCTGACCAACCAGAAAGCTAAACTGGTATCCGACAGCGCGCAGCAGGTAGCGAAGGTTTCACAAACGGGACGGCAGGCAGTAGAAGAACTGATAGCGGGAATGGAGCGTATCCGCGAGCAGACGGCGTCGGCGGCAGAAAGTATTGTCAGGCTGAGCGAACAGAGCCAGGTTATCGGCGAGATTATCCTGACCGTCAACGACCTAGCCGAGCAGTCCAACCTGCTGGCAGTCAACGCCGCGATCGAGGCGGCGAAAGCCGGCGAACAAGGCAAGGGCTTTGCCGTAGTGGCACAGGAGATCAAGAGCCTGGCGGAACAGTCCAAACAGGCCACAGCCCAGGTGCGAGCCATCCTGGGCGACATTCAAAAGGCGACCGGGGCGGCGGTAATGGCGACCGATTTGAGTGGCAAGGCGGTGGCAGCGGGAGCGCAGCAGTCCGATGCGGCTGGCGAGGCCATCCGCATGCTGGCGGAGAGCATCGTCGAGGCGGCGCAGGCGGCGCTACAGATCGCGGCCTCAAGCCAGCAGCAGCTGGTGGGCATGGATCAGGTGGCGCTGGCAATGGAGAACATCAAGCAGGCCAGCACGCAAAACATGGCCGGCACCAGGCAGGCCGAAGCCGCTGCGCAAAACCTTCACGAACTGGGCATCAAGCTGAAGCAATTGGTCGAGAAGAATTAACGGAGATACCCAATGACTGAAAAAGACAATGATTTCCTCAAGCGGCTGCTAGCGACCTTCAGGATTGAGGCCCAAGAGCATGTCGACGCCCTGTTCTCCGGGATCGACGAGCTTGAGAAAATGCCTGATGAAGCCAGGCAAGCCAAACTGATCGAGATGATCTTTCGCGAAGCGCACAGCCTAAAGGGCGCGGCTCGCTCGGTGAACCTGATGCAAATCGAAGCGGCCTGCCAGTCGCTGGAAAGCACCTTCGCCGCGATGAAGAACAAGCAGGCGACCCTGACGGCAGAGCTGTTTGACAGCCTGCACCTGGCGATTAACAATCTGAGCGAACTGCTTGCCCTGCAGCAAATTGAAAAGCCCAAAGTGATGCCGGCTGCAACACCTGATGTACGCCCTGAATCATCATTACAGAAAGAGAATCTTGCTCCGCAGACACCCGCTGCTCCAGCAAAACCACCTAGCCTGATGCCGGAAGAAAGGTTGGCTGCGACGGGGACTGTGAGAATTTCTACGGAAAAGCTGGATTCCATTTTTTTGCAGTCGGAAGAAATGTTGGCGGCGAAGCTGATGGCGCATCAACGCCGGCACGAACTACAAACGGTGCAGGTCATGGTGGCCGCGTGGGGCAAGGACTGGTCCGGGAAAGTGGCTCGCCACCCGGATTTTTATAGTACGCTGGTAAAACAGCCGCTATGGCTGGAACTGGTCGAGCAGAACGCCGCCTTCATCAAGGCGCTGAGCTATCAGCTTGGCGCGATGGGCAAGGCGGCCGACCAGGATCAGCGCATGCTGGGGAAAATGGTGGACGATCTGCTGGAGGATATGAAAAAAGTCCTGATGCTACCCTTTTCGACACTGATGGAAATTTTTCCCAGGCTGGTGCGCGATCTTGCCAGAAATGGCGGCAAGGATATCGATCTGGAGATCCGGGGCGGCGAGATCGAGGCCGACCGCAGGATACTTGAGGAAATCAAGGATCCGCTTATTCATCTGCTGCGTAATTGCGTCGATCACGGCATCGAGATGCCGGACGCGCGGACGCGCCTCCATAAATCGCCGAGAGGGAAAATCGGCATTGTCATCTTTCCTCGTAGCGGCAACCGCGTCGAAATTGACGTCTCGGACGACGGGGCCGGGATCGATACCGCCAAAGTGAAGGCCTCAGCTGCCCGGCTCGGCATTCTGGAACAAGAAGAGTCGTCCAGGCTGGATGATTACTCAACCGTGGAACTGATCTACCAGTCGGGCGTTTCGTCCAGCCAGATCATCACGGAAGTTTCCGGCAGAGGCCTGGGGCTTGCCATCGTGCGTGAGAAAGTGGAACGGCTGGGCGGCAGCATCGCGGTCGAAACTCATGCAGACACCGGCACCACTTTCCGCATCGAGCTGCCTCTCACGCTCGCCACCTATCGCGGCATCGCTGTGCGTGTGGCGATGCAGACATTTGTACTACAGACCAGCAGTGTGGAACGTAGCGTGAGAATTCGTCAGGAAGACATCCAGACGATGGAAAACCGCGAAACGATCCGGCTCGGCGACGAGACCTTGTCGCTGGTATGGCTGGGCGACGTGCTCGGTATACCCAATCAGGTCGCGTGCGACGCCGAGCACCATCAGATCCTTGTTCTGACAGCAAGCGGAAAACGCATTGCATTTGTCGTGGATGAAGTGCTCGGCGAACAGGAAGTGCTGGTCAAAAGCCTGGGACGACAGCTCTCACGGGTACGCAATATCTCGGCCGCGACCATCCTCGGCTCAGGCAAAGCGGTGCCCATCCTGAACGTTGCCGATCTGTTTAAATCCGCGCTGCAAGCTGCGCACACCAGAACCAGGGGAGCAGCTGAATCCAAACCGGAAACGAAAGCACCGGCGCAAGCCGTGCTGGTGGTGGAAGACTCGATTACCGCACGTAGCCTGCTTAAGGGCATTCTGGAGGCCGCAGGCTACAAGGTGGCGACTGCGATCGATGGCATCGACGGCCTGACCCAGCTGCGTAGCGGCGAATTCGACATCGTGGTGTCCGACGTGGATATGCCGCGCATGAACGGCTTCGACCTGACGGCGAAGATCCGTAGCGACAAAAAGCTGGCCGATTTGCCGGTGGTGCTGGTGACGGCGCTGGAATCGCGCGAAGACCGCGAACGAGGCATTGACGTCGGCGCTAATGCCTACATTGTCAAACGCAGTTTCGAGCAGAGCAATTTGCTGGAAGTGGTGCGCAGACTTATTTAAGGAGAAAAAAGATGCCGAAAAAATCTGAAAGCGGAACGCAATTCTGGACGATCGGAGAGAGTGATGGTTGACAGTATGCCTGGCAGCGCAAACCGGCGTCCGCCCATCAGGGTACTGGTGGTCGAGGACTCGCCTTCGGTGCTGGAATTTCTTGTTTATCTGTTTGCCTCGGATCAGGAAATCCAGGTGATAGGCACGGCCAACAATGGTGAAGAAGCACTCGCGGCCGTCAAGGACAAAAAACCCGATGTGATCACCATGGATATCCACATGCCGAAAATGGACGGCTATATCGCAACCAGAGCCATCATGGAAAGCTTTCCTACGCCTGTCGTCATCGTGACCGGCAGCTCTTCCACCAGGGAGATGGCGACGACCATCAGCGCATTGGAGGCCGGTGCGCTGGCGGTCATAAAGAGACCGGCGGGCATTGGCCACCCGGATCATGCGGCGACTGCAAGGGAATTGATCCAGACCGTCAAGCTGATGTCGGAAGTCAAGGTCGTCAAACGTTGGGCACAGCGAAGAACACCTGCTCAGGAAGGCATTAAGCCGATTACGCCGGAATCCGTGCCTGTCACCAGGGAGGTGCGGCTGGTGGCAATCGGTTTATCCACCGGTGGGCCGCCGGTATTGCAGCAGCTATTATCGAAACTCCCCAAAGATTTCTATGTTCCAATAATAATTGTTCAGCACATCGCGTCAGGCTTCACCGAAGGGTTTGCACAATGGCTTACGGAATCTTCGGGTTTCCCGGTTAGCGTGGCGGCGAACGGCGAGCTGATGCAGCCCGGCCATGCCTATGTCGCGCCCAACGGCTTCCAAACAATGGTGGACGGCCACGGGCGGATCGCACTGCAAAACAGCGGTCCGGAGAACGGACATTTACCATCGGTCTCATACCTGTTCCGCTCGGTCGCGGCAACCTACGGACCAGACGCTGTCGGGATACTGCTCACCGGCATGGGCAAGGATGGTGCTGCGGAGCTTGGCTTGATGAAAGAAAAAGGGGCCGTCACGATTGCCCAGGATAAGGAAAGCTCTGTGGTACACGGCATGCCGGGCGAGGCCATTGAGCTTGGCGCCGCATCGTATGTACTGTCGCCGGACAAGATCGCCGCAGTGTTGACGAATTTGGCAAACCACCCAGGTAAAATTAGAGCGTAACCCATGGAATCCACAATGAACAAGCATAACAGCGTCAGAATTCTTATCGCCGAAGATAGCCGTACCCAGGCCGAACAACTTCGTTTCCTGCTTGAGCAATATGGCTATCAGGTGATCGTCACGGCTGACGGCAAACAGGCGCTACAGGCAGCGATAGAGCAAAAACCGACGCTGGTCATCAGCGACATTGTGATGCCGGAGATGGATGGCTATGAACTGTGCAAGGCGATCAAGTCCAATGAAAAATTGAAGGACATCCCGGTTATCTTGGTGACCTCGCTGGCCGATCCGCAGGACGTGATTCGCGGGCTGGAGTGCGGAGCAGACAATTTTATCCGTAAACCCTATGACGGCGATTACCTGGTGTCGCGTATCAATTATTTGTTGATGAACCTCGAGCTGCGCAAGGGTCAGAGGATGCAGTTAGGGGTGGAAATCGATCTTAATGGTCACAAACATTTTATTACTGCCGAGCGGCAGCAGATCCTGGATCTGTTGATTTCGACCTACGAACAGGCGGTTCATATCAACACCGAACTCAAATTGCGCGAAAAGGAACTGGCGCATTCCAATCAGGTGCTGCAGGGTTTATACCGCATCGCAGAGGGACTCAATCATGCGGTCAGCGAACGCGAGGTGGCGGAAGTGGCGCTGGAGCGCGCGATGGAAGTACCCGGAGTCCGGGCCGGCTGGATTTGCATGCGCGAAGGCGAGTCCGGTTTCCGGCTCGTCGCGATGCGCAACCTGCCGCCGGCGTTTACGGTTCCCGGCGTGCTGGACGGCGACTGCGCGTGCCGCAAGCAGCTACTCTCAGGCAAACTCGACTCGGTGAGCAATATCATCGAATGCGAACGGTTCACCAAGGCAAAGGGGGATACGCAAGGGCTGCGCTACCACGCTATCGTGCCGCTGTGGCTCGGGGAGTGCACGGTGGGACTGATGAATCTGGTCGGGCCGAAAGAAGGGTTGTTCGACGAAGAGGAACTGAAGGTGTTGCACGGCGTCGGCAACCAGGTGGCGGTGGCCATGGAACGGGCCAGGCTGCACGAACATCTTGAGCAGTTGGTCGAAGAGCGAACCTCGGCGCTACGCGCAAGCGAGGCACGATTGCGCATCATCATCGAGGCGGAGCCTGAGTGCGTGACGATCGTGGATGAAGACGGACGGCTCGTGCAGATGAATGCTGTGGGGCTCGCCATGGTCGAGGCGGACAGTTTTGAACAGGTTCTGGGCGCCAGGATCGCCGAGTTTGTGGTTTCCGAGCAACGTGAGGCCTATTGCGCCTTCGAGGCAAGCGTGCTGGACGGAAAGAGCGCGGCCTTCGAGTTTGAGATTGTTGGTTTGAAGGGGACTCACCGCTGGATGGACACCCACGCCGTACCGCTTCCCGAGCCGCAGGATGGCCGCACGCAGATGCTGGCGATAGCCCGCGATGTCACCGAGCGCAAGCAGGCGGAGGAGGCACTGCGCGAATCGGAACTCAACTATCGAATCGTCGCGGACTTCACCTACGACTGGGAATTCTGGATGGCCCCCGAAGGCCGCTTTGCGTACGTGAGTCCATCATGCCAGCGAATATCGGGGTACGCCCCGGGAGAGTTTGCCGAGGCCGCGTCTCTGTTGGGGATAGTGCATGGGGAAGACAGGGGGAGCATCCAGGTCGAGCTGAAACGGGCGCTGTTGCAGGAAGTTCAAGCGGGGTTTGACTTCCGAATCGTCACGCGGGATGGTCTGGCCCGTTGGGTCTCGATGGCATATCAGCCGGTGAGGAACGCGGCGGGGGAGTTCGCTGGTGTGCGGGGATCCATCCGCGATGTCACCGAGCGCAAGCAGGTGACGGAGGCGTTGCGGGAAAGCGAAGAACGCTACAGGCGAATCATTGAGGGGATCACAGATTATCAGTATACGGTGCGCATCGAAAACGGTCGCGCTGTGGAAACCACACAAAGCCCGGCCTGCGTAACAGTGACAGGGTACACGGTGGAAGAGTTTGTCGCCAATCCCGATCTCTGGATTCAGATGGTCGTGCCGGAGGATCGCGAACTGGTCATCAAGCGCATACACCAGATCCTGGCAGGGCATGATGGTCCACCGATTGATCATCGCATCATCAAAAAAAACGGAGACGTTCGATGGGTAAACGACACGATCATCCTGTTTAAAGACGCCTCCGGGAAACTGCTGTCCTACGACGGCGTGATCAAGGATATCAACGAGCGCAAATTGGCAGAGGCGACGGTGCGCTATCTCAACGAAGACTTGGAAAACAAGGTGGCGGCGCGCACCGCCGATTTGGGGCTGGCACGACAGGCGGCCGAGGAGGCCAATCGAGCCAAGTCTGCCTTCCTTGCCGCCATGAGCCACGAGATCCGCACGCCCATGAACGGCGTGATCGGCATGGTGGACGTACTGCACCAGAGCAGCCTCAAGGGCTATCAGGTAGAAATGGTCGATCTCATTCGCGAATCGGCGTATTCCCTGCTGAGCATCATCGAGGATATTCTCGACTTCTCCAAAATCGAGGCCGGCAAGCTGGAGCTTGAAAACGAGCCGATGTCGGTGGTCGGCATGGTAGAGAAAGTCTGCACCATGCTGGACCATCTGGCCGAGAAAAAAACAGTGGAACTCACTCTGTTCACCGATCCGGCGATTCCCGCAGAAGTCCTGGGCGATGCGGGGCGTTTGCGTCAGGTGCTGACCAACCTCGTTAACAATGCCATCAAGTTTTCCGGCAGCCGGGAGCAACCGGGCCTAGTGTCGGTGCAGGCCGTGCTGGCCGACGACTGCAAGGATACAGGAGGTACGACTTCATGGATGGAGGAGGTAGAGCAATGCATGGAGCAGCGTAGCGGTGTGCCGAGAGCAACGCATGGAGCAGTTGCCGGGCGCAGCCCGGATCGGGTCGTGGTGGAAATTCGCATTGCCGACAACGGCATCGGTATGGATGAAGAGACTTTGTCGGGGTTGTTCACCTCCTTTACTCAAGCGGATGCCTCCACCACTCGACGCTTTGGCGGCACAGGGCTGGGGCTGGCCATCGCCCATCATCTGGTGGAACTCATGGGCGGCGAGATCGCGGTGCAAAGTACGCCGGGCAAGGGCTCCATCTTTACCGTACGGCTGCCCTTCGTGCCGCTGCCGGCCAAGGCCGAAGCCGACGCGGCAGAATCTCCGGTCGCCGGACTTTCGTGTCTGGTGGTGGGCGACTCGCAGGGGCTGGCCGACAATGTTGCTGCGACGTATCTCGCACACGGCGGCGCGACCGTCGAGCGGGTGCCGGATCTGGCGGCAGCGCAGGAACGGGGCGGGGCGAGATCGCCCGGTCTGTGGGTGTGGGTCCTCGATGCTGCGGGTGTGCCGCCACCGCTGGACGAACTGCGCGCCATCGCCCGCACTCGCCCGGAACAGGACATCCGCTTCGTTGTCATTGAGCGCGGGCAGCGCCGCAAGCCGCGTCTGGAGAATGCCGATGTGGTGCTGGTGGACGGCAATGTCCTGACCCGGTGGACTCTCTTCAAGGCGGTGGCCATCGCCGCCGGACGGGCGCAAGAGGAAAAAGCTATGCCCCTGACCGGCAAGACCGAAGCTGCTTTCAGCCCGCCCTTGAGAGCGACAGCCCTGCGTCAGGGTCGGTTGATCCTGGTAACCGAAGACAACGAAACCAATCAGAAGGTGATTCTGCGCCAGCTCGCGCTGCTCGGCTTCGCCGCAGATGTGGCCGATGACGGTCGCCAAGCGCTGGAACGTTGGCAGAGCGGCGACTACGCGCTGCTGCTCACTGACCTGCATATGCCGGAAATGGATGGCTATGAACTGACCACGGCCATCCGCGCTGAAGAAAAGGGTTCCCGGCACATCCCGATCGTGGCCTTGACCGCCAACGCCCTCAAGGGCGAGGCCGAGCATTGCCACGCCGTCGGCATGGACGACTATCTGAGCAAACCGGTGCAACTGGTGCAGCTGAAAGCCATGCTGGAAAAATGGCTGCCGGCCGCTGTCGAACCCAGCCCCGGTTCACCCGCCATCTCGCCCACGCAGGCCATGGTGTCTGAACCGGTGGACGTGAATGTGCTCAAGGCGCTGGTGGGCGACGACCCGGCGGTGATCAGTGAATTTCTGCATGATTTTCGTAGTAGCGCAGCACAGATTGCGGCGGAGTTGAAGATCGCCTATGCAGCCGGGCAAGCGGCACAGGTGGGCGCGTTGGCGCATAAACTTAAGTCTTCGGCCCGTTCGGTGGGTGCACTGGCGCTCGGCGAGTTGTGTGCCGAGATCGAACAGGCGGGCAAAGCCGACCAGAGCAAGGTGTTGGTCGCGCTTTTACTTCGCTTTGAGGTAGAAATAACCGTCGTGGACGAATATCTGGATTCATTGTAAGGTTCTTGTCTGAAGCTAAAGCTGGATTTTTAACACCGAAAGGTATAACAAACAAAGGAGAAAAACCATGATCGATAAATCTGCACTCAGAATTCTGGTGCTCGATGACGAGCCCTTCATGCTCAAGCTGCTGACCCATATGCTGGCCAGCCTGGGATTCAGCCAAGTGACGACCTGCGACAGCGGGCGCGGTGCGCTGGAGTGGATTGATCATCCGAACAGCCCGCCGGATCTGATCCTGATGGATCTCAACATGCCGGAAATGGACGGGATAGAATTCATGCGTCATCTGGTCGGAAGGCGCTATACCGGTAGCCTTATCCTAATCAGCGGCGAGGATGAACGTATGCTGCAAACTGCCGAGAAACTGGTGCGCGCGCATAAAATCCCGGCGCTCGGACACCTGCGCAAACCCGTCAATCCAGAAGATCTGTCCGCACTGCTGGAAAAGTGGACGCCACCCTGCCTGCGCGGGTCTCGGGCGACGAAGAAAGCTTACGGTGCCGACGAGGTACGCGCGGCCATCGTCAATGGCGAACTGGTAAATTACTATCAGCCCAAAGTGGACGTGGCGAGCGGCAAGGTGGTCGGAGTCGAATCCTTGGTGCGCTGGCGCCACCCCCAAGACGGAATGGTGTTTCCCGACCAGTTCATCGGCGTGGCGGAAGAGCATGGGCTGATCGACGATCTGACACGGGCTGTCGTCGGTGTAGCCTTTGCTCAGGCCAAAACCTGGCAGGATGACGGCCTGCACCTGCATATAGCGGTCAATATTTCCATGGATAATCTCGCTACACTGGAGTTTGCGGATTATGTGGCAGCCGCCGCTTCCACCGCAGGCATTGCGCCGGACAGCATCGTGCTGGAAGTGACTGAAAGCCGACTTATGAATGAGTTGTCCGGGCCGCTGGAAATTCTTACCCGTCTGCGTTTGAAGCGTTTCAGCCTGTCGATTGATGATTTTGGCACCGGCCATTCTTCCCTCTCCCAGTTGCGTGACATCCCTTTTGACGAACTCAAGATAGATCAAGGTTTTGTGCATGGCGCAGCCAGCAACGACACACTACGCGCCATTTATGTCGCCAGTCTTGGCTTGGCGAAGCAGCTGGGCATGATAACGGTGGCAGAAGGCGTGGAAGACCGGGCGGACTGGGATCTATTGCGTAGCACCGGCTGCGATCTGGCTCAGGGCTACTTCATCGCGAAACCCATGCCTGCGGGTGAAATTCCGGGCTGGATCACTGCATGGGAAGCTAATGTGTAAAATCTAATGGGATCATCCGACGCAGGTTAAGATCAGGAGCCTATGAAAAATGCCTACCATACTTTATTGCAACAGATAACACTGAAGACGCCAAAGTGGTGGAACGGCAGCTCGTCAACGAATACGAAAATATTTTCATCTCGATCAGTCCTGACTTAGCAGCGCAGGATTTCGAATAAAATCTGCCGAACAGTTTTTTACTATCCCTATCATCATGGTGACAGGCAATAGTGAAAAGAGTGTCGTCACCAACTGTTTGAAAGCGGGCGCTGCGGGTTTTGTGGTGAAACCTTTCAATCGTGAAATTCTGCTTAATA
>CAZAUB010000013.1:0-3637 GCA_964488195.1 uncultured Methylobacter sp.
CATCTGCACCGCTAATACGCCCAGGTTATTGTTCGCATCCGGGTGATCGGGCTGGACATGCAATATGGCACGGTATAGTTCTTCGGCCTCTTGCAGTTGACCCTGCGTATGGTACGCTACTGCTTGTTGCAGAGCTTGATCAATGGTCAATGTAGAAGTTGTGTTAGTCATGATTGATTTCATGCTGAAAGAAAACAGGTGTCATTTTGGATGCTATGCAACCATCTTGATTTTAATTATCTTATGGGAAGAACCAGGGGCAGACTCAGCTAATTTCATTGATTCTGTCGAACTTAGGCAACCTATGGATTTAACCACTACCAGCCCAATTACTCGAAAAATATCAACAAACATTTCTTTAGTCAGTCGCTTAATTTGGCATTGTATCTACTGCTATGATAAGAATCAATCACATGCCTCTTTAATTACCGCCAGATAACTGCTTACAAGGAATGGCAAAATCAACAACCCACATTCTCAAAAACCACGACAGTCCGGCTATCTACCGGATAAGAATTCTCGCGCACCGGCTGTTGATCTTGCGGCAGCACTATATCCTGCGGCGATTTCAGCGAGGTGTCCAAAGCCAGACGCCATGTGTGCCCTGCAATAACCGGCAGTTCAATGGTAACTTGTTGATCTGACATGTTCATTGCAACATGCAGATCAGCTTCGTCACTTTCAATGCCTGCCAGGGTAAAGGCCAGGATCTTGGCTTCAGGATCATCCCATAACGGCTTGTTGATTTCAGTGCCATGCCATTGAATTTCGGCTATGCCCCTGCCGTTCACGGGTTTTCCGGTCAAAAAACGCCGCCGCATGATGGCTGGGTGTCTTTTGCGCAACGCTATCATCAGTCGCACAAAGCGCAGCATATCGACATTTTGCTGGGTCATATTCCAGTCTATCCAGGACAACTCATTATCCTGGCAGTAACAATTATTATTGCCGTGCTGGCTGTTTAAT
This sequence comes from uncultured Methylobacter sp., assembly GCA_964488195.1. Lineage (GTDB taxonomy): Bacteria > Pseudomonadota > Gammaproteobacteria > Methylococcales > Methylomonadaceae > Methylobacter_A. Next base: position 967 of record CAZAUB010000013.1, read on the forward strand.
AACTCGTCGCCCGCAAGCAACATGGGGACTCCCTGACTGAGCAGCAACATGACGAAAACATTTTTCGCCTGCTTTCTGCGTAACGCCAGAATGCTTGAATCTTCGGTTTCTCCCTCAATGCCGCAATTGAAACTTAAATTATTATTACAGCCATCCTGATTATTTTCACCGTTAGCATAATTATGTTTTTCGTTGTAACTGAACAAATCGTACAAGGTAAAGCCGTCATGACAAGTTACAAAATTAATGCTGTTAATAGGCAGTCGGCCTTTGTGTTCATACAGATCGTTACTACCGCAGAGGCGGGTTGCAAGCTCGTTGATCAAACCCTTATCGCCGCGCACAAAACGCCGGATAACATCCCGGTATCTGCCGTTCCATTCGGCCCAGCGATAGCCGGGAAAACTGCCGACCTGGTACAGTCCTGCCGCATCCCAAGCCTCGGCAATCAGCTTGGTTTTGGCCAGCTGCGCTGAAAGCTCGATACCCCAGAGCAAAGGCGGATCTTGCAGGACTTTACCACCCTCCCCTCGCGCCAACGCGCTGGCCAGATCAAAACGAAAACCATCGACATGCATTTCCCTGACCCAATATTCCAGACAGTTGATAATGAAGTTCGATACCAGGGGATGATTGGCGTTTACCGTGTTGCCGCAGCCGGTGTAGTCATGAAGAATGCTCTTGTTAAACTTGTCATGATGATAAAAAATATCATCCCCTATACCCCTGAAATTAATGATAGGGCCATCTGCGCCGGCCTCTGCAGTATGGTTAAACACAACATCCATAATGACGCCCATACCGGCACGGTGCAGCGCTTTGACCAGATCGCGAAATTCCTGTACATGAGTCCCCTGCTCCGGGGTGACACAGTAGCCTGGATGCGGACTGAAAAAACTGTGGGTACTGTAACCCCAGTAGTTTTTCAACCCCAAGTCGGCAGTGTATTTAGGAACATCCTGCTCATCGAATGCCATCACCGGCAATAGTTCAACGTGGGTAATGCCGAGTTCTTGCAGGTAAGGAATTTTTTCAATCAAGCCTGCAAAAGTCCCCGGATGATCCACTTTTGAAGAGGGATGCCGCGTAAATCCGCCTACATGCAATTCGTAAACAATAGCTTTTTCGCTACGAATGCGTAGCGGCACATCGCCTTCCCAATCATAACGATCGTCAACGACAACGCAACGCATAGCGGTAAGCCTGTTGTCGCCCGGCTTACATGCCGCCTTGCGACTCCAGCGTTTATCACTGACTGCGCGCGCCCAAGGGTCAATCAGTTGCTTGCCCTTATCAAAATGCAATCCCGCTTCACGGACATGATTAGGTCCGTCCATGCGCCACGCATACCATGTGCCAACCGGCAATGCTGTCACATAAACGTGCCAGGAAAAAAAAGTGCGGTTAATTTCTTCCTGCAACACTATGGTTTGAAAGGGTTCAACGCAGTCTGACGTGTTAAAGAGCAAAAGTTCCACATGCGTCGCATAACGGCTAAAAATGGAGAAATTAACCCCCTTGGTTTTAGCCCTGGAGCCTGAAGGATATGGATTCCCTGGCTTTAAATGGTATTCTTTTCTCTGCATATCCTCGTCTCACGCTTTGTCATCACACAGCTTAAAAAATAGTTTGGGTTGTTTTCGACTGAAAACAGGACTTCATACCCGTTATTATCCAAAGCCACCGACTGCAAGGCAACGGAATTTAAAGCTTCATTACCAGTATATTGAAGGGATTACCGATTTTTTAGCTCATTAGAAATCGTAATATGATCATGCGACACTTGACAGTATATGCCTCACACACAATTGCTCTAGTTTGAAAATTGGAAGCCGGGGAAAACGCTTGCCAAAGTAACAAGCACAAAAAAAGGTGCGTCGAAACCGGCGCACCTTTATTTTTGTGTGAACAATCGAAAAAATTAGACGTTTACCGCATCGGCAATTTCATTAAACGCTTCAACTCTGGTTTTGCCGGTCTTGATCAAGTCAACACCCATATCGACCACCATTTTGCAAAGTCCTGGTGTTTTGTAAACGATCAAGCCTAAATAACCGACAGCCGGGACGGCGATAAAGGCCGCAATAAAGCCGTTAAGACCCACCACTCCCATCAGCTTTATCAACAATACAACCGCATCCAAAGGCAATAAAACCATGGCGCCGAAATAGACGATTACCATGAATATGGACACCACAAAAACTACAAACTGAATTAGCCTGACCAACGCAACGTTAACTTTTTTCATATTACTTTCACAACCTGATTGAACTTAAGAAGTCTTTTTAGCCGGGAAACAAGCCCTGACCTTAGTGGGCTGTCAAAAACACCACTATTCGAAGCGGCAAATTATACATTAACCCCGTCAAAATCATTCATTTTTTTCGGCTGGTTCTTTACGAAGAAACAGCCGGTATAAAGCAGAACCGGCAATAAAGCCGCCCAAATGAGCCCACCAGGCCACATCGACAGCGACGCCCCCAAATAACATGGCTGTTGTCGCACTGTGTAATTGAATCAAGACCCACAAACCTAAAAAAGCAACCGCCGGAACATGAACGACTATCGGTAAAAACAAAATAGGAATCCACACCACAACGCGTTCCAGCGGATATAAAAAGAAATAAGCCGCCAATATACCGGCTATCGCCCCCGATGCGCCAACAACAGG
>CAZAUB010000013.1:3737-17820 GCA_964488195.1 uncultured Methylobacter sp.
TAATGCAAATCGCCATTATCCCCCAGGTGACTAGAGGCGTTGAATGGCAGGGCGCGGTATCTCTAATGGGTATCATGTTTTTTCCTGATCTATGTCGATGCGGCGATGCTATCCCCGATTTTTAACCTAGCTTAAGAGCTAAAAAACCGATTTGCAATCAATAGTTATTTAATCATAACCCTGAGCGCAAAAAGCCTATAATACGCGCACCGATTGCTTCCTATCATTCTTGCGCTTTAAACCCCTTAAAGATTCATGCACCCTAATTCTATAGACGAAACCCCATCCTTTTCAGGCCTAGCGCTTGATGAACAACTGCTGTCGGCAGTTAAAAAAATGGGCTTTGAGCTGCCTACGCCCGTGCAACAAAAGGCGATTCCCCTGGCTCTGGAACACAAAGACCTGCTGGTCAGCGCCGAAACCGGCAGCGGTAAAACCGCCGCATTCTTGCTGCCCACCCTGCATCATCTGCTCACTTTGCCCTCCCAAAAACCCGGCACACGCGTCTTGGTGCTGACGCCGACCCGCGAACTGGCTCAGCAGATTTTCAAGCACTGCCAGCAATTGACTGAATTTACCGAGCTGAAAACCGGCCTGATTACCGGCGGCGATGATTTCAGGCTGCAACAAAACATGCTGCGCAGAAACACGGAAATTGTGATTGCGACTCCAGGCAGAGTACTGGAACTGATGGAGCAAGAAATTCCGAACTTTAGCAATCTGGAAGTGCTGATACTCGATGAAGCCGACCGCATGCTGGATATGGGCTTTAGTGAAGACGTACTGACTATCGCCAATAGCTGCAACGCACAGCGACAAACCCTGCTGTTTTCTGCCACCTTGACGCATTTTGGCGTTATCAAAATGGCTGACAAGGTGCTGACAAATCATCAAGTCGTGGCCTTAAATACGCTGCACGACGGACACCGCAACATCGAGCAGCAAATTGTACTGGCCGACGACAATGACCACAAACTAAAACTGCTGACCTGGCTGCTGCAAAATGAAACTTATGATAAGGCGCTGGTCTTCACCAATAGTCGGATTCAGGCAGACGCCTTACGCGGGCCTTTACGGGGACAAAAACTCCGCGTCGGTGTACTGCATGGAGAAATGGATCAAAAAGATCGCAACCGGATGATGGAATTATTCCGCGAAGGCGAAGTCAAGGTCATGCTGGCTACCGACCTTGCCGCCCGAGGCCTGGACATCAAGGGCATCAATCTGGTCATCAATTTTGATGTGCCGAGAAACGGCATCAATTATATACATCGCATAGGCCGGACAGGCCGGGTCGATGAGCTGGGTCTGACGATTGCGCTGGTAAAGCACACCGAATGGAATTTAATGTCCGGCATTGAACGCTTTTTGAAACAGAAATTCAAACACCGCAGTATTAAAGAATTAGAGGGCAAATATAAAGGCCCTAAAAAACTTAAAGCTTCCGGCAAGGCAAGCGGCGGCAAAAAGAAAATAGAACCTAAAAAAGCTGCCGTCGAAAAAGTCAAAATACGGGACAGAGACAAGAAAAATGTCGGCAAAAGGCGCGCGCCTACAGTTAAGCCGGCCATTGAAGAAAATCAGACATAAAAAAGGCCCCATTCGCATTGCGAATGGGGCCTTTTTTGTTTCCGACAATTGAACTTAACGCATCAAGCAAGCTTGCCTACAACCTGCTTGACCAAGTTATCCGGCTTAAAGGGCTTTACAATATAGGAGGTTATTCCTGCCATAATGGCTTCCTTTACCTTGTCACCTTCAGACGAAGAGGTCAGCATGATCCAGGGCGGAGTTTCCAATTTGGCATCGTCTTTAACCGCCTTAAACAACTCAAGCCCGCTCATACCCGGCATGTTCCAGTCACAGACCACGATATTGATCTTTACCTTTCTCATCATTAGAATTGCTTCCTCTCCACCCGGCGCATCAAAAACGTGAGTGAATCCAGCCTCTCGCAGAATAGCTTTGGTTAGGGTTCGCATTGAGGCTGCATCATCTACAATCAGAATTTTTTTCTGTAGCAATTCTTGTGATATTTCCATTCTTGTTCCAACTTACACTTATTATGAGCACAGCAATACTTAATTTAAGCATTCTACAAGAACTTGAGGTGTCCGACAAATAGATTGTAAAAAATTATGCCGAATAGTCCACTATTTACGAAAAAACAGATTAACAATCAATGTTAAGATGATGCTGACAACCAGCATAGAGGTAATCGGGATAAACACAAACCGTTGCTCGCCCTCAATACGAATATCGCCGGGCAACCTGCCGAACCAGCTGATCAACCAGGGCGCATAACTAACAACAAGCCCGATAACCACCAAAAAAACGCCGATCGCCGCCAGTAATTTTCCGAGTGCCATTTACAACCCTCACTTAACGTAAATACACAAACATTGTGTGCCGCTAACAAGAAAAACCCCAGTAAGGTAAAATACCAAATATCCTCACTCTCCTACAAGCAAAACAATCGGTTCTGTAACCTATCCGAATACATAACATGCTAAGAATCACTGAACTTAAACTGCCGCTTGATCACCCGGAAAACATGATCAGAACTGCAATACTTAATCGACTGGGTATCGGCACAGAACAGCTCATCACTTATACCATATTCCGGCAAGGTTTTGATGCGCGAAAACGCAATGCAATCTTGCTGGTTTACACGGTCGATGTTGAAACTGCCAACGAACAGGCAATTCTTAACCGCTTGGCAAACGATCCGCACATTTCTTTAACACCGGACAGCACTTATCATTTTGTAACCCAGGCACCCAAGAATCTGGCGCTACGTCCTGTCATCATCGGCACGGGGCCTTGTGGTCTGTTTGCCGGATTGATTCTGGCGCAAATGGGCTTTAGACCGATCATTCTGGAACGGGGAAAAGAAGTGCGGGAACGCACTAAAGACACGTTCGGTCTTTGGCGCAAAGGCCTGTTTAACCCTGAGTCCAATGTGCAGTTTGGCGAGGGCGGCGCCGGTACTTTTTCTGACGGTAAGCTGCACACCCAGATCAAGGATCCTAATCACTATGGACGCAAGGTGCTTACAGAATTTGTCAAAGCCGGCGCGCCAGCCGAAATTCTTCATGTCAGCAAGCCTCATATCGGCACTTTCAGGCTGGTCACCGTCGTGGAACAGATACGCGCGGCTATCGAGTCATTAGGCGGCGAGATCCGCTTCCAAAGCCGGGTTGACGACATCGTCATCGAGGATGGGCAGGTACGCGGCGTGATACTCGCCGGTGGTGAAACAATTCACAGCCATCATGTGCTGCTGGCGGTCGGGCATAGTGCGCGTGACACTTTCAAAATGCTCTATGAGCGAGGCGTTTATATTGAAGCCAAAGCTTTTTCCATCGGCTTTCGCATAGAACATCCGCAATCGCTGATCGACACTTGTAGGTTCGGCAGCAATGCCGGGCATCCGTTACTGGGCGCTGCCGATTACAAGCTGGTACATCACTGTAGCAACGGGCGTTCCGTATACAGCTTTTGCATGTGTCCCGGCGGCACCGTAGTGGCTGCAACCTCTGAGTCTGGGCATGTGGTCACCAATGGCATGAGCCAATACTCGCGCAACGAGCGCAATGCCAACAGCGGCATTGTCGTTGGCATTACGCCTGACGATTATCCCGGTCATCCATTGGCAGGCATCGATTTTCAACGTCGCCTGGAAGCCACCGCCTTCAAGTTGGGCAGGGAAACCTATGAAGCGCCGGGGCAACTGGTTGGCGATTTTCTTGCCCATCGACCCTCTTCGGCATTGGGCACGGTACAACCCTCCTATACACCGGGCGTGCATTTATGCGATCTCAGTTCCGCTTTGCCCGATTACGCGATAACTGCAATACGCGAAGCTATCCCGGCTTTTGATAAAAAAATAAAAGGCTTTGCGATGAATGATGCGGTATTGACGGGTGTAGAGACCCGCACCTCATCGCCTATTCGTATCAAACGCAACGAGTATTACCAAAGCCTGAATATCAAAGGGCTGTATCCGGCAGGAGAAGGTGCAGGCTATGCAGGCGGGATTCTGTCTGCGGCTGTTGATGGTATCAAAGTTGCCGAGGCATTGGCTTTGGATATGAGCAAATAAACACTTTGTGTGCCATAAAGAATTGCAGGAAGGGCTTGAGTGTAGCCCCTCCCTCAAGCTGAAGTTACCTAACCCTTAGCTCATTTCGAGCGCTTGGTGGTATTGAATACAAAAGACGCAACAACACCACGTTTATCAAATTTAATAACCAAGTCTTCGGTACTGCCATCACTAAACAAACTGTAATAATAGCTGCCGTAAGTCCATGTTTTCATACCATCATCAAGACCGGTTCTCCAGGGATTGCCAAACGTGGTATAGATGTCATTCTGGGTGGTTTCCCCTATCTTGATGGTTGATACCGGGGCTGTAGGGAAATCATGACCCACCGTAGCGCATCCTGAAGTTAACAGGAACATCATCACAGCCAAACCGCAGAAAGTTTTCCGCAGCAAGCCGACAAAGTGTGCTGAACACAAAAAATCAATTTTCATATTTATCCGCCATTTATTTAAAAAAATATCGTGATATTTAAACTATCACTATTGCCCGTTAAATTATTGTTTCGTCTTTTTCAACCAATGCTCAAAAAACTGGTCATCAGGTAACGGTTTGCTGAAATAATAGCCCTGATAACAAGAGCAGCCGTTTTCTTTTAAAAACTCCAGCTCCATTTTTGATTCAACTCCTTCCGCAACAACACCCAGATTCATGTGTTGGGCTATCGCAATAATGGTACCCACAAAAACGGCATCGTCTGCATTTTTAGTAATATCCTCAACAAAGGATTTATCAATTTTCAACTGATCCACCGGCAAATGTTTTAGATAACTCAACGACGAGTATCCCGTGCCAAAGTCATCTATCGAAAAGGTATAACCCAATTTTTTCAACTGATTGATTTTATCAATGGCGGCATCAACATCATTCATCAACATCCCTTCGGTAAATTCCAGCATGATTCTTGATGGACTTATCTGGTATTGCTTAACAAGATTGGCAAGTATATCCATAAAATCATCATGATAAAACTGTCTTGGACTGATATTAATCGCCAAATGAGGCAAATGTACCTGATGCCTATCCCACTGCCTAAGATGAATAAATGACTGCTCAAGCACCCAAGTGCCAACCGCCTGAATCAACCCGCACTCTTCCGCAATAGGAATAAACTTGTCGGGCGGAATAAAACCCTTTTGGGGATGATTCCAGCGAATAAGGGCTTCAGCTCCGATAAGATTGCCCTGATAATCAACCTGCGGCTGATAATACAAGGACAGCTGATTTTCATCCAGAGCCTGACGCAGCTCTTTTTCAATCAGCATTCTTTCCAGAACGGCTTCCTGCATACTGTCCTGAAAAAACTGCAACATATTACGACCGCCTTCTTTAGCGCGATACATGGCGGTACCGGCCTGTTTAAGCAAGTCGTCCGGCATGTCGGCGTTCTTCGAAAACATCGCAATACCAATACTGGAAGAAATATAGAGTTTGTGGTTCATTACCGAATAAACCTGGCAAATTGTCTGTTGCAGTTTTTCTGCAATATGCCGGGCTTCATTGCATGCCAGTTCTGTTTGTCCACTCAGTTCAGTCAAAATAACAACAAACTCATCGCTACTAAGACGGGCGACTGTATCGCAATCCCTGACACAGAGTTTTAATCGATACGCAACCTCCACAAGAACCCTGTCTCCGGCCGAATGCCCGAGGGTTTCATTAATATTCTTGAAATGATCAAGATCGATCAATAAAAGCGCACCGTTCTTCCCTGATCTTCCGGTAATCGCCAACTCCTGAGCCAAGCGATCATTTAATAAACGCCGATTGGGCAATTCAGTTAAAGAGTCATAAAAAGCCAGTCGCTTGATTTCTTCTTCATCATTTTTCAACTGGCTAATATCACTAAAAATAGCGGCGTAATTGCTAATCTCATTGGTTTCATCATCCCGGATTTCGGTAATGGTCAGCAATTCGGGATAAATCTCGCCGTTTTTACGCCGGTTCCAGATTTCACCTTGCCAGAAACCGTATTTGTTGATTTTTTCCCACATCGCGTAATAAAACTTTTTATCATGTCGTCCCGAACTGATAATGGCGGGTGTTTTACCGACAACTTCCTCTTCCGTATAGCCGGTAATTTTGGTAAAACCAGCATTACAGGTCTGAATGATGACATATTTATCGGTAGTGATAACGCCTTCCTGGGTATTATCAATAATCTTTTTCGCCAACCCCAGGTTCTTTAACGAATCTTTTAACAATACATCTCTATGTGCCAGGGATTCCTTAAGCTCTTCGACATAAGTGCTGCGAAATCCCGCCAATATGTCAGCCAGATTGATAATGCCGATTAAATTATTTTTATGGTCGGTCACGCCAAGATGCCTAAAACCGTTTTTTAGCATGATTTTCTTGGCTTGATAAAGGCTTTCGCTCTCGTTGACGGTAACCAGATCTCTGCTTGCATAATCCGCAACCATGGGATTCAGCATTACAGAAGCCAGCGCCTTGACCACATCTCGCTCAGTCAGGATACCGACTGCTTCATCGGGAAATTCAACTCTTATCGCATCTGAATGCGAAGAATACATAAGCTTGCTGGCTTGAACCATGCTTTGCGTTGATTGGATAATCGGCGGAATAGGTTTTAATACGCTGCCCGCCGTTTTTAAAACCAGGAAAAACTCAAAATTATGCCGCTTAATCACATCGGTTTGAGAAATGATGCCCTGCTGCTTGCCCTGATCATCGGTTACGACATAATGGTGTACACCGTCCTTTTTAAATTTAAGCGAAACTTCTTCCAGGCTCACATTTTCATTAACGCAAATAACCGGGCTGCTCATGCCTTCGGAAACAGGCATGGAACGCGCATCAGGCGATGAAAAGTCAAATTTCAATACATCCCTTTCTGTCCAGATACCAATGATTTCATCGTCTACCGCAATCAAAATAGCGCTACAGTTTCGCTCCGCCATTTTGACCGCAGCCTCATGCATCGTCTCATTGGGCAAGCAGGTCAATAAAGTGGTTTGGGTAATATCCTTTATCGAAATGGCATTTAAATCAAAATTGCTCATATATCCCCTGTTTGTGTACGCATTAACCGATAAATAATACCATCACGACGCCATTAACTAAAATTTAGCCTCACTAAAACGCAGGATGGCTCCAGCTAACATCAACAACGAGCCAGTCAAATAAACGGCTTGAGTTTTTTCAAGCTTCACTTTGCACCACACAATCTGTTCAACCTTAAACAAATCCCAAGCAAATCTGGCATTAAAAGCCCGTTCAAATTAAAATAACCGGCTTCTTAGTTGAGCACATTCAATAAGCATAGCATGACCTCCAAACCTGACGGACTTTTAATGACTGATTATAAACTGACACACCTTAAACAGCTGGAAGCTGAAAGCATTCATATTATTCGCGAAGTCGCAGCCGAATTTGAACGTCCGGTGATGTTGTATTCTGTCGGCAAAGACTCTGCCGTCATGTTGCATTTGACCATGAAAGCTTTTTATCCCGGCAAACCCCCTTTCCCGTTGCTGCATGTGGATACCACCTGGAAGTTCAGGGAAATGATCGAGTTTCGCGACCAGATGGTCAAACAACTGGGTCTTGAGTTGCTGATTCATGTCAATCAGGACGGCGTGGATCAGGGCATCGGGCCTTTTACGCATGGCAGTAAAAAACACACCGACGTGATGAAAACAGACGCCCTCAAGCAGGCGCTGGATAAATACCAGTTTGATGCGGCTTTCGGCGGCGCGCGGCGTGACGAGGAAAAATCGCGCGCCAAGGAACGGGTTTATTCGTTCCGTGATAAAAATCATCGCTGGGATCCCAAAAACCAGCGCCCGGAGTTATGGAACATCTACAACGGCAAAATAGACAAAGGCGAAAGCATTCGGGTATTCCCGCTATCCAACTGGACAGAGCTGGACATCTGGCAATACATCCATTTGGAAAACATCCCGATTGTACCTCTGTATTTCGCCAAGAAACGCCCTGTCGTTAACCGCGACGGTATGCTGATCATGGTTGACGATGAACGTATGCCGATCGGCCCAGATGAAAAAGTTGAAATGAAAATGGTGCGTTTCCGTACTTTAGGCTGCTATCCGTTAACCGGCGCAGTTGAATCAACCGCAACGACGCTGCCGGAAATCATCCAGGAAATGCTGTTAACGACAACCTCTGAACGCCAGGGACGGTTGATAGACCACGACCAATCCGGTTCCATGGAGCAGAAAAAGCGCGAAGGGTATTTTTAAGAGCAGGCGAAAGACGAAAGACGAAAGGCGAAGGGCTAAAGATGGCGCGATTTGAAGACTTGGATGTTTGGCGGCGCTCATCACGGCTTTGTGTTGATATCTACAAAGGCTTGACCACTTGTAAAGATTTTGGCTTTAAAGATCAAATAACACGCTCTTGTTTGTCTATACCCAGCAACATAGCAGAAGGTTTTGAAAGGGGCAGCGATAAAGATTCCAACAAATTTTTTTATTACGCAAAAGGCTCCTCCGGCGAATTACGCACCCAAATCTACATAGGCATCGAAATTGGCTACATTTCAAAAGAAACAGGCATGTCATGGAAAAACGAAGCAGAACACATTTCAAAGATGCTGTCCGCCCTAATCAAATCGCGGTCAGTCTAGCTTTCGCCTTTTGTCCTGAGCCTTTCGCCTAACTCATTTAACTTTTATTTTTGGAACCCCCATGTCCCACCAATCCGATTTAATCAGTACCGATATAGATGCCTATCTGGCGCAACATGAGCGCAAGGAATTATTGCGCTTTTTAACCTGCGGCAATGTCGATGACGGCAAAAGCACGCTGATCGGCCGGCTGCTGCACGACTCCAAAATGATCTATGAAGATCAGCTGGCCGCCGTTCAAGCCGACAGCGTCAAATCAGGCACCACCGGCGCAGGCAAGATAGACTTGGCGTTATTAGTTGACGGCCTACAAGCCGAACGCGAGCAAGGCATCACCATTGACGTGGCGTATCGCTATTTTTCTACCGCCACGCGCAAATTTATCATTGCCGACACACCGGGACACGAGCAATACACCAGAAACATGGCGACCGGTGCGTCAACCTGCGATTTGGCAATTATCCTGATCGATGCCCGTTACGGCGTGCAAACCCAGACCAAACGGCACAGCTTTATCGCCTCGTTACTGGGCATTTATCACATCATCGTCGCGGTCAATAAGATGGACTTGGTTGACTACAGCGAAGCCACCTTTAACAAAATCAAACAGGACTATCTGAGCTTCACCGAATCGCTGGCTTTACAGGACATCACCTTTATCCCGATGTCGGCGCTGGACGGCGATAACGTGGTCAATCCCAGCGCACATATGCCCTGGTTTACCGGTCTGCCGCTGATGGAAGCGCTCAACAGCATCGAAATCGCCAATGACCGCAATTTCAGCGATGCCCGTTTCCCGGTTCAGTACGTCAACCGCCCCAATCTCGATTTTCGCGGTTTTTGCGGCACCGTCGCGTCCGGTATTTTCAAAAAAGGCGATCAGATCACCGCCCTGCCCTCAGGCAAAAGCAGCAAAATCAAGTCTATCGTGACTTATGACGGCGAGCTGGAGCAAGCTTTCCCGCCGATGGCGGTCACCTTGACTTTGGAAGATGAGATCGACATCAGTCGTGGCGATATGCTGATCGGCACTGAACTGACACAGCCAACCGTCTCGGACAAGTTCAAAGCCACTATCGTCTGGATGGCTGAGACTGCGCTCACACCGGGTCGACAATACATCATTAAACTGGCGACACGCAGTGTATCGGGTTCTATCGCCACGATTCACCACCGGATCGATGTCAATACCCTGGAACATCATGATGCTGTCGAATTGCAATTGAATGAGATAGGGTCCTGCACGGTTTCCGTGAACGCACCTGTGGTTTTTGATGTTTACAAAACCCACAAGGGCACCGGCTCATTCATTATCATAGACCGTCTGACCAACAGCACCGTCGGCGCGGGTATGATTACCGGCAGCACCGGTGAGGAAAGTCTGCATCCGGTCAGCGCCGAAGAGCGCGCCGCACGCTTTAGTCAAAAGGCCACAGCGATTGCTCTTGCCGGATCAACCGGCAAGGAAATCGCCTATCAACTGGAGCGGAAACTGTTTGATAACGGTCATGCCGCGACCGTTTTAGAGACTACAAACACATCGTTGATAGTCGCCGTCAAAAACGCCGGATTGATTTGTTTATGCGTCAATTACAGCGCTAACTTGGCGGATATTGGTTTTGACAGCGACACGCAGGCAGTTGATGATATTTACAGCTCGTTGAAAGATCAAAAGATTATCTATTAGCATCGGACTGTAGGGGCGAATTCATGCATGGCTATCCCTGCCACGCACCCTTCGGGCCAGTGCAAATCTGCTCCAGGCAGATTGGTCATTCGCCTTGGGTGGATAAATCCGCCCCTATACGCTGCCCAATGTTTCATGCACGCACCTAACAAGAAAATCAGTACCGATATTAAGATAAGATGATGTAAGATAAAGAGATCCTTTAACTAAACGCAACAAGCCTGAAAACCGTTACCTTAAAATGAAAAATTCTGAATTCTCCAAAATAAGAGCTTCCGGCGTGGGCTATTTGATTAATAGTATCCAGACCTTATTTGTCGGCTTGTTAAGGATATGGACGATTCCGATCGTATTAATGTTGAGTGTCGCGTCAGGCTTTACCACCTACTACGGCCTGTCTAACTTTATCACCCCCTGGATTGCACTGGTCATTACCATTGCCATTCAATCCATTATTGTTATTTGTTCGCTGGAAATTGCCGGGATTCATTGGCAAGCCAACCGGATGCGCTATTTTTCGGTGGTTTGTTCGCTGTTAATTGCACTGACCGCTTCAGTTTCATTCTCTTATTTCAAGTTTTATGAAATTTCCGAGCAGGACAATCTGCACATTAACCGTTTAAATCAGATCAGAACCGATATAAAGTCCTATGTAGACCGCGTCTTAATCATTAAAGGCAATGTTTTAAAACAAGAACGTGCCGATATGGAAAAAGCGACACTTGATGTCTCGCAGGCATATTTTGGAACGCATGCGCAAATTGTTGAAGGCTATAAGAAACAAGTCGGTGAAGGCCCTTTTTGGAAACATTACAACCAAATCTATCTGGAGAAAAAACAGCAGCAGGTAAAATTTGATCATGATTTTTCTGAATTGGACAAGGATATTCAAAAACTGCAAATCAGCATTAACGAGCTGGATGTGGCGTCGAATATTGAGAGCGCCTATTCTGCGATGCTGGAAAACTTCCAGAATGTCCAACTGAAAATCAACCTGTTATCCGGCAATATCGGGCAGTCCTTACCGGAAGCCCCGTTATTGATGACTTACAACCAATTCATAGCCGATGTTCAACCCTCGGCCGCAATGTGGTCCGATTTTTCAGCATTCGCTTTTATTTGTGCGGCTATGGTTGATTTTTTCACCGTGCTGCTGTCATACCGCCTTGAATTCACCGCCCCCGGCCCATTGACCGCTGAGGAAGAAGAGCTGGTTTTTGAATGCTTAAGGCAGTTTACCGAGTTCCGGATCAATAAAAACGACGAACTGGAAATGACTATAGAAAAAACCGAAATGGAACGGGCAAGGCGTTACTCCGACTGGTCAAGAATGTTCGCCGTAGGCTTATTATTAAGTCGCGGTTTCTTAAGAAAAATCGATGATAAAACCGTCGAATTTGCCCCTAATCTTTACCCATTGATTGCCGAGAAAATGGGCGATAAGATAAACCGGTTAAAAGCCGAGTCCAACATTGCCAGGCAAGCAGATGATGCATAGTTCCAGAACTGAAATCGATAAATGGTTTATTGAAGGCACCTTGGCAAGCGATGAACTCGCTGTCTCAGAGGTTTGGGATCCCGTTTTTGACGCCGATCGTCAGCTTATCCTCACCAAAATGGGCCCTTATTGGAAGCTATTTTTACGCCCCGAAGGGTTTGTTAAGCGCTTTTATCACCTTGTTTATCCATTACCGGTTGAAAACTGGTGCGTCACCGAACAGGTTAAGCTTTACGACGGTTTTTGTACGATAGCTGTGACGCTGGACATTCGCTTTCAGGCTACATTGAAATATGCTCGCAGCAATATGGACATTTTGTCTGACCTTAATGCGCATATAAAAACTGCCTATGAAGATTTGCTTATCAACCTGATACATAAAGAGCTAGTTAATTTATCAGATGGCTCATGGGTACAAAAAGGCTTAACCGATATTGAAAAGAAAATTTCTTTAGCGGCCAGTGAAATGCTGATACTGCAAAATATCCAATCACAAATATTATGCACCTTAAAACCCTCATTTGAAGACTTCCCCGACGTACAACTGGCCCAGGAAAGTGTTTATTTATGCGTCCTCAAAAAGAGTTTTGAGCTTAATGATGCACAAAGAGAGGAATTATTTCGCCAGGAACAAGAAATTGAAAAGCAAAAACAAGACCACAAACAAAAGCAGCTTGATAAATTTAATCGCGATGCCGAACTGGAACGCCTAAAACAAGCTCAGGACGCTTTAAATAAAAAGCTTTTGCTTGAAGAACAAGAAAAACAGCTGCAGGAACAATTTGAAATTGAAACACGACTCCATGCCGAAAAAGTTAAACATGAGAATACTCTAAAGGAAATAACGCTGGAAGCGGATCTTCAGGAACAACAAAAACATGAAGCCCGACTGAGAATTGCAGAACAAAAGACTCACATGGAGTCATTGGCGCACCAAGCCAAGTTAAAAGCCAAAGAGCTGGAAGCCGATATTGCTAAATATGAAACCCAGCAGGCCAGATGGCGAGAATCCAAGGATAAAATCCATACCCAACAAATAGCCTTTGAACAGCGCCAAAAACAACTGGAATTTGATGCCGAAGTCGAGAACCAAAAACGCCGTGACCAGAAGCGCCTGGAACTAAAAAAGGAAAACTATAAACACAGGAAGGAATCCGATGTTTATCTTCGTCGGGAAATCGAATTACTAGCCCGTGAAAAACAACACCTGGAGCGGCAATTAGCGACAAATGAGGCGAAAGAACAAGAGTGGGGCGATAATAATCAGGGTGAGCAATAACCAGCCTGCCTTTATGCCTACGAGTTGGATTTTATATATCCATGACCAACATCGGAAAGCCGTAAGTTAAAACAAAATAGCTAACCGCCAAAATAACGCTGGCGCTCATTTTGTATGAAAACAGTTGTCGAAAAATATAGCTGACAATCGCTAAATACCACCCCACCAATAACACGGCTAAACTGATTGAAATCTCTTCCCGGTATTCTTCTTTGTTCATCACCATCACAAAATCCAGCGCTTCGGCGGCAATGGCCAACGTCATAATAAAATTTTCGCAAACAAAAATAGCCGTGAACAATTGATTAAAATGCTGCCATTTTTTGGTGACCAGCAAAAAAATGGCGATGGATGAAAACGCCATGACTGTCCTTAACGAGACTTCCAACGTGCCATCGGCAGGATCAGCAATCAGGCCTTCAACAATAATCCCTGAAACAAGGTAAAACGCCACTGTTTTCCACATAAACGATTTTGTGGGAATTAAGTCAGCGGGGTTATTTACAAACCAGCAAAGCCAAAGGTATTGATTTAATAATTTCATAGACAATCAGAGGGTGAACAGTTTTTTAGACCATATTAATAGCGTGTATTTCCTGTTGTACCGATCATAATCGTCGCGCAGAAAACCGCTCAAAACCCGCGTATATTACTCGATCAGGCATTATTTTTCCAATTTTTAACGCCCCGCCTGTTGTGTAAAGCCGAACCCTACGCTGTTCTTTTGGCTGAATAACGACCATTAAAAACCAGCCTTTTCCAACAATACATAACAAAGTGGTATTGGCGACGCTGTCATCACACCATTGCTTTAAGTCTTCCATCAAGGGTTTGTTTTTTTCCTGGCGCAGTAAATAACGCTGCTCTACCGTCAGGTCTTTGAGCTGTTTTTCCACGCTGTTTTA